>NZ_JBFADP010000041.1:0-81685 GCF_040641415.1 Streptomyces sp. NPDC020875
CCGTCACATCAAAACGCGCCACACACGACTTCTACCAGCACCACCCAACACACCACCGAACCTTGAAGAGATCCGAATCCCAAACAGCTCCTAGGTGTGTCGTCCCGGCAGCGCCGGATCTGTCCGGGGCCGCCCCCGGACCCGGGCGTCATGAGCCGTACGCCCGGGTCCGGCGGCCGACCAGCCGCCGGTCGTCAGCTTTCGATATCCGTCGGCAGCAGGACCGGTTTGACCACCCGGCCCGCCTCGCAGTCCCGTTCGGCCGCGTCCACGGCGTCCAGCGGGTACGTACGGATCAGCTGGTCGAACGGGAAGAGACCGGCCCGCCAGAGCCCCGTCAGCCGGGGGATCAGCACCCCCGGCACCGCGTCGCCCTCGCAGAGATGGGAGATCCGGCGGCCCCGGTCGAGCGTTCCCACCTCCAGGGGGAGCGGATGGTGGAGCCGGGCCGCGAGCGCCAGCTGGCCGGTCGGGCGCAGGCCCCGTAGCGCTTCGTTGATCAGCCGGGCGGAGCCGGTGGTGTCCAGCGCGTACCGGGCGCCGCCGTCGGTCAGCCGCCGGACGCAGTCGGCGAGGCCCGGCGGACCTGCCGGGTCGGCGGGCAGCGGGGTCGCGCCGAACCGTTCGGCGAGCGCCAGCCGTTCGGGCCGCCGGTCGACGGCCACGGTCACCGCCCCGGCGGCGGTCGCCGCCATGACCGCCGCCAGCCCCACCGCCCCCGCGCCGTAGACGGCGACGGTGTCGCCGGGGCCCGCCCCGAAGGTGTTGAGTACGGCTCCGGCGCCGGTGAGGAAGCCGCAGCCGAGGGGACCGAGGAGTTCGACGGGCAGGGCGGAGTCGACCACGACGGCGTTCCGGGCCGGGACCACGGCGTACTCGGCGAAGGACGACTGGCCGAACCAGCGGGGCGCCAGCGGGCCCCCGGCGGCGTCGGTGAACCGGTCCCGGTGCTCGGTCCGGCCGCCGAAGAGATTGAGGGCGGCGAAGGAGTCGCAGTAGGCGGGGGCGGCGGAGAGGCAGCTCCGGCACTCCCCGCAGGAGTCGAAGCTCAGTACGACGTGGTCGCCGACGCGCGGGCCGCCGGTCCGCCCGCCGGTCTCCACCACGGTCCCGGCGCCCTCGTGGCCGAGGACCGCGGGCAGCGGGGAGCGGCCCCCGGAGCCCCGTACCGCGAGATCGGTCCGGCACATGCCGCAGCCCGCGATCCTGACCAGCAGTTCGTCCTCGGCCGGGCCCGCCGTGAGCCGGACCTCCTCGACGGCGAACCGGGCGTCGTACGACCGCAGTACGGCCGCGCGGAAGCTCAGGGTCACCGTACCTCCGGCTCTTCGGGGCGGTGGACGACGAACGGGCTGAGATTGCCGTACAGCCCGAACGGCCCGCCCGCGACCCCGACTCCGCTCTCCTTGACGCCCGCGAAGGGCTGGGCGAGGGAGAGTTCGGCATGGTGGTTGAGCCAGACCGTGCCGCACTCCAGCCGCTCGGCAACAGCCTCGGCCCGGTCCAGGTCGGTGCCCCAGACCGAGCCGCCGAGTCCGAAGCCGGTGCTGTTGGCGGCCGCCACGGCGTCGTCCGTGTCCCGGTACGGCAGTACGGGCAGCACCGGGCCGAACTGCTCCTCCACCACCACGGCGCTCTCCGGTGGGACGCCGGACAGCACGGTCGGGGCGAAGAAGTAGCCCGGCCGGTCCGGCCGGTGCCCGCCGGACGCCGCCGTGGCCCCGTCCGCCAGGGCCCGGGCCGTGAGGTCCTCGACCCGGGCCAGCTGGGGTGCGTTGTTGACGGGCCCCAGCTCGATACCGGGATCGAGTCCGGCGCCGACCACGACGGACCGGGCGCGCTCCGCGAGCGCCTCGACGACCCGGGCGTACAGCCGCCTCGGGACGTAGACCCGTTTGACCGCCATGCAGACCTGTCCGCAGTTGCGGAACGCCGCCCAGAACAGCCGGTCCGCGATCCGGTCCACATCCACGTCGTCCAGCAGCACGGCGGCGTCGTTCCCGCCCAGCTCCAAGGTGACCCGGGCCAGGGAGTCCGCCGCGCCCCGGCTCACGGCCCGCCCGGTGGGGACCGCCCCGGTGAAGGTCACATGGCGGATCCCCGGATGCGACACCAGCCGGGCGCCCAGCGGCTCCCGGCCGGTGACCACCGTCAGGACGCCCGCCGGGAGGGCGGCGGAGAGCACCGACGCCAGCAGCCGGGTCGCCAGCGGTGTCCGGGGCGACGGTTTGAGTACCACCGTGTTGCCCGCCGCGAGCGCCGGGGCGAACTTGGCCGACGCGAGCTGGAGGGGGAAGTTCCACGGCACGATCGCGGCGACCGGGCCGAGGGACCGCCAGCGGATCTCGCTCCGTACCGGTCTGCCGTCGGCGATCGGCCGGGGCTCGGGCACCAGCCCGGCGAAGTAGCGCAGCCGGGCCGCCGTCCTGGCGACCTCGGCGGCCGACTCGGCCAGTGGCTTGCCCTGCTCCCGGGTGAGCAGCGGGGCGAGTTCGGGCCCGGCGGCCGTCACGGCGTCCGCCGCCGCGAGCAGCGCCGCCGACCGGGCCGCCGAGTCGGTCCGCCACTCGTACCAGGCCGTACGGGCCCGTTCGAGTACGGCGTCGAGTTCGTCCGGGCGCTGGTCGGGCGCCTCGTCGAAGGGCTCGCCCGTCGCCGGATCGAGCACGGTGAACCATCCCTCGCGGGTCGCTGCTCCACGGCGGGACCGGCGCGTCGGCATACCGGGGTCAGCCCGTGGTGGTGGGCGCCGTGAGATCCCCGGTGTGCCGGTCCATCTCGGCCCGGAACGCGGCCACCAGTCCGGGCCGGATCCGGCCCCTGTCCCGGTCGCCGCCCTCGCAGACCGCGCCGCGCACTCCGACGATGTCGGTACCGATCCGGGTCAGGATGCCCAGGTCCTCGGCCCGGACGCTGCCCGCGAGGGCCGCGAGCAGGGCGGACTCGTGGGCGAGCCGGACGAATTCCGCGCACAGCTCGGGCCGCATGTGGTCGAAGAGCCGTGTCCCGTCCTTGATCGCGGTGTCGAGCATGGCCGCGTCGCAGCCCGAGCGCCGGGCGATGTCGGGCAGGGCCAGCGGGCCGACACAGCCCACCCGGTGGGAGTCGGCGTAGCCCGAGGCGACCACGAGCGCGTCCGGCCGGTACTCCTTCACCGCCCGGACGACCCCGGCCATCACGTCGACGCCCTGCTCGGGGGTCGTACAACCGTAGAGGCCGACCTTGATGTACGTGGCACCGGAGACGACCGCCCCGAGCGCGGCCTGGGCCACCGTCCCCGGCTTGTACGGCACGTCCCCGACCGTGGCGGAGACCGGCTTCTCCGCGGGTACGGTCTCCCGGATCTCCCGGATGACCCACGGGAAGTTCGCCCCGAGGGAGCCCTCGTCGGGCTTCTTGACGTCCACGATGTCGAGATACTCCGCCGCCTTGGCGCACTCGCGGGCTTCCTCGACGCTCTCCGGGGAGACGAGCAGCAGCAAATCGGGCTCCTTCCACCGTGTCCACGCCCGCACCCGCGCCCGTGCCTGGCACGGCGCGCGGACGGGCGGTGACGACAGGATCTTCGGACGGTCGGCTCATCATCGGGGGGCCGTCGAGCGCGCCGGTAGGGCGCGGAACCGGATCACCGCCCGCCCTCGCACGCGCCGCGTGCGCCGGTGCATGACGTTTCCCGCGTGCCACCGAGGCCGTGTTTTCAGGATGGCGCCGTCGGCCCGTAGGGCGGGGCCCGGGGCGTCCGGTGCGTGCGGTCGCGACGGCGGTGGGCCCCGGTGGAGCCAGGGGGTGGTTTCCCTCGTACGGGGCGTACTCGGGAAATCCCCGACAACGCGGGGGGCTCCGCCCGGGGATCCCGGTGGGCTACGGGGGCGAATGCGCGTTCCGGGCGCGATTTCGACGACACGGCCCAGGACGGCCCCGGGGCCGTCGCCGAGGGTGGCCGGAGCACTTCGCGCTGGCCGCGCGGCAGCCGGGAGGGCACGTCGGCCACGACGAGGACACGGCCCACGCCGCCCCCGGGCCCGGTCGCCGAGGGTGTGTCGTGAGCCCGCCGGGGTCCGGACGGGACGGCTATGCGGCGTTCTCCTCGGCACAACCGGGGGCGATGCCCTCCCGGAGCCGGAGCAGACCGCGCCGGGTATGGCTCTTCACGGTGCCCAGCGGGAGGCCGGTGCGTTCGGCGATCTGGGTCTGGGTCAGATCCTCGTAGAACGCCAGCCGGAGCACTTCGCGCTGGCCGCGCGGCAGTCGGGAGAGCGCGTCGGCCACGACCACCCGGTCCAGGACCTCGTCCGGGGCGTGGTCGCCGGTTCGCCGGACACCGGGGTCGGGGCCGGTCGCGGTGTCGATCAGAACGGGCCGCCGGGTCCTGGCCGACAGCGCGTCGACGATCTTGCGCCGGGTGATCCCGACCAGCCAGCCGCCGAGCGGGCCGCGTTCCGAACGGTAGCCGTGCCGACCGCGCCAGGCGCCGAGGAAGACCTGCTGGGTGACGTCCTCGGCCTCGTGGGCGTCGCCGAGCGAGCGGGTCGCCATGGCGTGGACCAGGGAGCCCCAGCGGCGGTAGACGGCCGCGAAGGCGATCTCGTCGGCGGCGAGCAGACCCCGGACGAGATCGTCCTCGCACCGGAACTCCCGGGCGGCCGGGGAGTCATCGGTACCGGCGTCGGCGTGTCGTGTGTCGGTGGGCATGGTCCGTTCCTCCTGCCGTCTGTGCCCGGGACATCGCGGAAGACCGCCTGCGGCCGGGTCGGGCACGGCGGGTGCCGTGGTCACCGGCCGGTGCGGTGCAGTCTGTTGAGACGGGACGGCGGGCACAACACGCGTCGTTTGTGCGTCGTAATCTGAGGGCGTGGTCATGACGACGGACGACGACGGCGCCGCATCCGGCCCGCCCGGACACCCCGGCCCGCCCGATGCGGCCAGGCCGGGTACCGGCGGGCTGACGACCGGTGAGGTGGCGCGGCGGCTGGGCGTGGCGCCGACGACGGTCCGCTCCTGGGACCGCCGTTACGGGCTCGGCCCCGCCGCCCGCAGCGGTGGCGGGCACCGCCGCTGGACCGCCGCGGATCTGGCCCGGCTGGAGCGGATGTGCGCGCTGACGGCCACCGGGCTGCCGCCCGCCGAAGCCGCCCGGCTGGCGCTGACCGAACCCGGCCCCGATCCGCGCCCGGCCTCCGTCCCCGTACCGGTTCCGGTTCCCGCGGCGCGTGGCCGCAGCCGGGCGGGATCGGGCCTGCGGCTGGGCGACGTCCGGCAGGAGTGCAAGGGGATCGCCCGTGCCGCCCTGCGCCTCGACGCCGCCGCGCTCGACGGACTGCTGACGGCGGCCGTGGCGGAACACGGCCTGATCGCCGCCTGGACGGAGGTACTCGTACCGACGCTGCGGGCGGTCGGCCGCAAATGGGAACGCGAGGGGGAGCGATATGTGGAGGTCGAGCACTTCCTCTCCTGGCACGTCTCCGGAGCCCTGCGGCGGTACGCGCCCGCCACGGCCGCCGACCGTCCCGGCGCCACCACGGTGCTGGCCTGCGCCCCCGCCGAACACCACACCCTGCCGCTGGAGGTGCTGGCCGCCGCACTGGCCGAACGGAACCTTCCGGTACGGATGTTCGGCGGCGGGCTGCCCGCCGAATCCCTCGCGGCCGTCGTCCGCCGGACCGGTCCCGCCGTGGTCGGACTGTGGGCGCAGGCCAGGGCCACGGCCAACCGCCCCCTGGCCCGGCACATCGCGGCGATCGAGTGGGGTGTGCGCGGCGCCCGCGGAGGGCCCGCCGTCCTCACACTCGGCCCGGGATGGGCCGGGCGGACAGTGCCGGGACTGGCGTGTCCTCGGAGCCTCGCGGAGGCCGTGGCCGCCGTCGAAGCGGCCGTACGCGGCTGAACCGGCCGCCTTCTGGGTACCCGGACACGACCGCGCCCGGCCGCCGGACCCACCGGCCCGGCCCGGACGTTCCCGGTCCGCCGGGCCTGTTCGGGTGAGCCGCATCCGGCGGCGGCTGTAACACGGAAGAGATCAGAGACGACACCGAGAAGATCGAAGAGCACGGCAGAGACGGCGGGCCCGGCGGACCGGGCCCGCGAACGGAGCGGAGATGAACCCCGACGGCGCGCAACCGCCGATGCCCCCGGCCACCGGTGCCCACGGCGGCGGCCCGCGTACGGTACCGGCGCCCCGCCCGCGACCGGGGGCGGCCGGTGCCGTACCGCCGCGTACCACCCCGGACGGCACTCGTGACGCCGAACGGCACACCTGGTGAACCGGACGGACCCCGCCCACCGAACCCGTCGGAGGATCCGGGCGGGTGAGGCGCCCGGCGGAACGCCCGATGTGATCATCATCGGCGGCGGCGCGGCCGGACTCAGCCTCGCCCACGAACTGGCCGCCCCGGGCAGTGCCGCCCCCGCCGTCACTCTCGTGGAGGCCCCCGAAGGCCCGCTCCGGCCCCCCGAACGGACCTGGTGCTACTGGGGCCACGGCCCCGACGGACTGGACGAGGCGGTCAGCGCCTCCTGGTCCCGGCTGCGGGTCCACGGCCCGGACGGCCGCGCCGTCACCGTGACGCCCGCCCCGCTGACGTACCGCATGCTGCGCTCCACCGACTTCGAACGGCTGGTCCACGCCCGGCTCGCCCGTTCACCCGGCGTACGGATCCTGCGCGCCACCGCCGACACCGTCCACGGCACGCCCGAAGGCGCGGAGGTACGGTGCACCACGCCCGGCGGCCGGGCGCTCTCCCTGTCCGCCCGGTACGTCTTCGACTCCCGCCCGGTCCCCGCCCCGCCGACCGCGAGAACCCGGCTGGTCCAGCACTTCCGCGGCTGGTTCGTCCGGACCGACACCGACCGGTTCGACCCCGGTGTCGCCGAGCTGATGGACTTCCGGGTCCCGCAGCCCCGCCACGGACTCGCCTTCGGCTACGTCCTGCCCCTGGCGGCGGACCGGGCGCTCGTCGAGTACACCGAGTTCTCCCGGACACCCCTGACCACCGAGGCGTACGACACGGCGCTGACCCGGTACGCCCGGGACGTGCTGGCCCTCGGCGGATTCACCGTGGAGGCCGCCGAACAAGGCGCCATCCCCATGACCGACGGCCGGTTCACCCGCCGGGCGGCACCCTCCGTCTTCCGGATCGGAACCTCCGGCGGCGCCACCCGCCCGGCGACCGGCTACACCTTCGCCGCCGTCCGGCGGCAGAGCCGGGCCATCGCCGCCGCGCTCCCGGGCGGCCTGGCCACCGTCCCGCCCCCGCACGGGCGACGCGCCCTCGCCCTGGACGCCGTACTGCTGCGGGCCCTCGACACCGGCCGGATCGACGGCCCCGGCTTCTTCACCGGCCTGTTCCGCCACGTCCCGCCGGAACGGCTACTGCGCTTCCTCGACGGCGGCACCTCACCCCGGGAGGAATGGACCATCGGACTCCGCACCCCGGTCGGCGCCATGCTCCGTACCGCCGTCGAACTGCCCTTTCTGCCCCGCAGGCCGCCACCGGCCCCGCACCAGGGAGACCACCGCCGATGACGTCACCGCTGCGCGACCACGACCTGGCCCGCGCCTTCGACCACGCCGCACACCGCTACGACCGCCTCACCGCCCTCAACCCCGGCTACCGCACCGACCTCCGCCGCTCCGCCCGCCGGCTGCGGCTGCCCCGGGGCGGCGCCGGGCTGCGCGTCCTGGACCTCGGCTGCGGCACCGGCACCTCCACCGAGGCCCTGCTGCGGGCCGCGCCGTACGCCCGGATCACCGCCGTCGACGCCTCGGCGGGGATGCTGCGACAGGCCCGGGACAAACCCTGGCCCGCCCGGGTGACCTTCCGGCAGCTGACCGCCGAGGAGACGGCGGACCTGGGGGAGGGGCCGTACGACGCGGTGTTCGCCGCCTACCTGTTCCGCAACGTCACCGACCCCGACCGGGTCCTCGCCACGGTCCGCGCCCTGCTCGGCCCCGGGGGACGGCTCGCCGTCCACGAGTACAGCCTCAGCGGCTCCGCCGTCCACCGCGCCCTGTGGACGGCCGTCTGCCGCAGCGTGATCATGCCGCTCGGCGCCGTCGGCGGCGACCGCGCCCTCTACCGCCATCTGTGGCGGAGCGTCCTCGACTTCGACACCGCCCCCGCCTTCGCCGCCCGGCTCGCGGACGCCGGATTCACGGCGGTCCGCGCGGCCCCCGTCGCGGGCTGGCAGACCGGCATCACCCATACCTTCCTGGCCCGCAACGGCGCCGCCCCAGCTCTGGAGGACACCCGGTGAACAGCCCCCGGCGGACGGCCCGGCGGGGCCGCGACCGCAAGGCCGAGATCCTGCCGCCCCCGGCGGGCAGGCCCCGCTTCACCCCGCACGACGCGCCCCGGATCGCCGTCGCGGGCGGCGGTATCGCCGGACTCGCCGCCGCCACCCTGCTGGCCGAACGGGGCGCCCGGGTCACCCTCTACGAACGGGAGGCGTCACTCGGCGGACGGCTCGCGGGCTGGCGGACCCGACTCGCCGACGGATCCACGGCCACCATGAGCCGAGGCTTCCACGCCTTCTTCCGCCAGTACTACAATCTGCGCGGCCTGCTGCGGCGGACCGATCCCGGACTCGACCGGCTGCGCCCCCTGCCCGACTATCCGCTCCGGCACAGCGGCGGACTGACCGACAGCTTCGCCCGCGTCCCGCGCACCCCGCCGTTCAGCGCCCTCGGCTTCGTCGCCCTCAGCCCCACCTTCGGCGCGCGCGACCTCACCGCGATGGACGCCCGCGCCGCCCTGCCCCTGCTCGACGTCCGGGTACCCGAGGTCTACGCCCGCTTCGACGACATCAGCGCCACCGACTTCCTGGACGGTGTCGGCTTCCCGCCGGCCGCGCACCATCTCGCCTTCGAGGTGTTCTCCCGCAGCTTCTTCGCCGACCCCCGCGAACTCTCCGCCGCCGAACTGCTGCTGATGTTCCACATCTACTTCCTCGGCTCCGCCGAGGGCCTCCTCTTCGACGTACCGGCCGAACCCTTCCCCCAAGCGTTGTGGGACCCCCTCGGCGACTACCTCGGGCGGCTCGGCGCCGACCTCCGCACCAACACCCCCGTCCGGTCCGTCCACCCGCTCGACGGCGGCGGAGCCGAGGTACGGACCGACCGCGCGGCGGACCGGTACGACGCCGTCGTCCTCGCCCTCGACCCCGGCGCCCTGCGCGCGACGGTCGCCGCCTCACCCGGCCTGGGAACCCCCGACTGGCGCGCCGACATCGCCGCCGTCGCGACCGCCCCGCCGTTCCTCGTCTCCCGGCTCTGGCTCGACCGCCCGGTCCGCGCCGACCGCCCCGGCTTCCTCGGCACCAGCGGCTACGACGGCCTCGACAACATCAGCGTCCTCGACCGCTACGAGGGCGAGGCCGCGCGGTGGGCCGCCCGGGGCGGCGGCTCCGTGGTCGAACTCCACGCCTACGCCGTCGCCCCCGGCACACCACCGGCGACCGTGCAGGACCGGCTCGTCGACGGGCTGCGCCGGATCTATCCGGAGACCCGGGACGCCCGGATCGTGGACGCCCGGCACGAATGGCGCTCCGACTGCCCCTTCTTCCCCGTCGGCTCCCATGCCCGGCGGCCCCCCGTGACGACCCCGCATCCGGGGATCGTCCTGGCCGGGGACGCGATCCGCTGCGAGCTGCCGGTGGCCCTGATGGAACGCGCGGCCACCACGGGCTTCCTGGCCGCCGGGGCGCTGCTCGCGCGGTGGGGCGTACGCGGGCAGACGCTGTGGACGGTGCCCCGGGCGGGCCGCTCCCGGCTGCTCCGGGCACTGGCCGGAGCAGGAGTCGGGGCCGGAGCGCGCTGAGTCCGGGCGGGCCCCGACCCACGAGCTGGTGAGGGGCCCGGACGGACCGGGCGAGGCGGCGCGGGAGCGCGGTCCGCCCGGAAACCGGCGCGGGCCCCCGGCGGAGACAAAAGGCGATTTCCCGGTCCGGCCCCGTACGGCACCCGACCGAGGACCCCCCGGCAAGCCGGGCCCGCCGCGCCCGCAGGGCCCCCGGGGGTGAGCCGGGAGCCCGGGGCCGGGCCGCGCCCGGGGACGCCCCCGGCTCACCCCGGGAAGCGGCCCGTGCTCCGCAGCTCCCAGCGCCGTTCCGCGTAGGCCAGATCGTCCCGCCAGAGCCGCGCCGAGGTTCGCCGCATCAACGGGCGCAGTACCGGCGCCGCGGCCCGCGCCAGGGCGAAACCGCGCCGGTCGGACGCCGCCACGACGGCCTCGACCACGGCGGTCCTCGGCCGGGCCGCCGACGCCCGGGTCAGCGGCGTGGCATGGGTCTCGACCACGGACGTCGCCCCCTCGCCCGAGGTGATCCGCATGACGACGGTACGCGGCCCCGGGGCGGTGAACTCCGCCCGCACCGGCACCACCAGACGGCGGCTCACCCGGAACGACACATCGACCACGAACGCGTCGTCGCTGTCCCCGTCGTCATCGAGGGCATCGCCGCCTTCGCCGACGCGTGGCGGCCGGGCCACCGTCAGATCCACGAACGCGTACGGATGGAACCACGCGCCGTGCCACGGATCGAGCCGGTTGGCGACCACGTCCTGCGGCTCGCACCGGCCGACCCCGGTATGGACCGCGGCAACGCCCAGCCCGGGCGCGGGCCGGACCGGCACCATCGGCCGCTCCGACGGCTCCTCGCCGCCGACCGCGTCCAGCCGTACCCACACCAGGACACCGTCGTCGTGGACCGGATACGGCTCCCAGCCCGCGAACGGACCACCGTCGAGGGCCAGTCCGTGCCAGTGGCACACCAGCGTCCCGCACACCACCCGGCTCTCCCGCAGCGGAGCCCCCAGATGCGGGCAGATCCCGGGGCCCGCGTGCGGCTCGCCGTCCGCCGACCGCCACAGCACGATTTCGACCCCGCCCACCGTCCGGCCGTACGGTCGGTCACCGGCCCGGATCTCCCGGGAGGAGCCGACCACGAACCAGTTCCCGGCGGGCCGCGCCCCGGCCCGCTTGAGCGCGTCCGCGATCACCGCCGGACGGGCCGCGCGCCAGGTCGGCTCCTGGTCGGCCCAGGCCGTCCGGCGCCACCGCCGCAGCGGGGACGTCCAGCCGCCCGGTCCCGTCGTACGGCCGCTCATGACACGGGTCCCTTCCGCAGCGGGGTTTCGACGGCGCCCGGCTCCGGAGCCCGCGGCCCGGTACGGGCCCGCAGCCTGGCCGCGACGACCCGGCCCACCCCGGCCGCCGCCGTCGCCGCGCGCCGCCCCCGGGACACCACGGCCCGCCGGTGCAGTACCGCGTACCCCTGGTCGGCGATCGCGTCGAGGATGCCGCCGTAGAGGGTGAACGCGGCCCGGATACAGGGCCGGGTCCGGGGATCGAGCAGGGCGATTCCCGGCTCCGCTGCCCGGTACACCCCGCGCGTCAGGGCCTCCGCGGCGACCAGGGCCGACCGGATCCTGGGATCGGCGCGGCCGGTCCGGCGGCTCCACTCCAGCAGCGGCCGGTCCACCCCGTGCGCCGCGAGCAGATCCGCCGGAAGGTACACCCGGCCCCGGTCCAGGTCCTCGCCCACGTCCCGGAGGAAGTTGGTGAGCTGGAAGGCGACCCCGAGATCGGCCGCGTACGGCGCCGCCTCCGCGCGGGCGCCGACCGTACCGAGGACGGGCAGCATCTGGAGCCCGATCACCGCGGCCGAGCCGTGCATATAGGACCGCAGATCGGCATAGGCCGGATAGTCCGTGACCCGCAGATCGCTGCGCATCGAGGCCAGGAAGTCCGCGAAGAGGGTGTGCTCGATCCCGTACCGTCCGGCCGTGTCGGCGACGGCCCGCACCACGGGATCGTGGCCCTCGCCGGTCCGCAGGGCGTGGGCCAGATCGCCCTCCAGCCGGCGCAGCAGCCGGTCCCGGTCCCCGGGCGCCGGAGCCGGGCCGCCGCTCCCGGCGGCATCGTCGGCGAGTACGTCCACGATGTCGTCCGCGCGACGGGCGAAGCCGTACAGCGCGTGGACGGCGGACCGGCGCTCCACCGGCAGCAGCCGGGTCGCCAGGAAGTAGCTCCGGCCGTGCAGGGCGTTCAGCCGCCGGCACTCGGCGTAGGCGGCGCGGAGCGAGGGCTCGGTGACGCCCCCGGCGTCCAGTTCACGACGGGTCATGGGCTGCCTCCCCGGCCGGGGCGCCGGTCCGGACGCCGGAAGAAGCCGTACGGATCCGGGTACGCGTACCCTGCCGACGGCCCCCGGACGACCGGCCGGACCCGGCGGATTCACCGGTCTCCCCGGTCACCCGCGCGGCGGCCAGCCGGCCACTGATCAGAACCGTCGGCACCCCCACCCCGGGAGTGGTCCCGCACCCCGCCAGCACCACGTTCTCCAGCCCGCGCACCAGATTGCGCGGCCGGAACGGACCGGTCTGGGCGAACGTATGGGAGACCGAGAACGGGCTGCCCGCCGCGAACCCCCGGTCCGCCCAGTCCACCGGCGTCACCAGCAGCTCCCGCTCCACCCCGGCGGCGAACCCGTCGAGCCCCCGGCGCTCCAGCTCGGCGACGAGCGAGTCCCGGTAACGCGGCCCCAGATCCCGCCACTCGGCACCGGACGGGCCGATGTCCGTATTGGGGCAGGGCGCCAGCACGTAGTGCAGATGCTTCCCCGGCGGAGCCAGCCCCGGATCGTGCGTCGTCGGCCGGGTGATCAGCAGCGACGGATCGCTCATCAGCCGCCCCGAGCGGGTCAGCTCCTCGAAGGTGCGCTCCCACGCGGAGCCGAAGGAGAGGGTGTGATGCGCCAGTCCTGGCCACGTACGGTCCGTTCCGGCGTGCAGGACGACCGCGGACGGCGCGTGGCGCAGCCGTACCGGACGCCTGGGAGCCCGCCCCAGCAGCCCGTACGCGGTGGACAGCTCACAGCTCAGCACCACGGCGTCACAGGCGATCCGCTCGCCCGACGCCAGCCGTACGGCCCGCACCCGGCCGCCCGACCGCTCCAACGAGGTCACCTCGGACGACCACCGGAAACCGGCACCCGCCCCCGCGGCGGCGTCCGCCATCCCCCGGGGCAGCGCGTGCACACCGCCCTTCGGGAAGAAGACCCCGGCCACCGTGTCCATATAGGCGATCACCGCATAGGCCGCGAGGGCCCTCGCCGGGGCGACCCCGGCGTACAGCGACTGGAACGAGAAGACCCGGCGCAGCCGGGGGTCGCCGATGAAGCGGCCGATCCGCCGGTCCAGCCGGCCGAAGCCGCCCAGCGCCGCCAGCCGGGCCAGATCCGGATGGAGCAGCCGCAGGGGCGAGTCGAAGTTCGTCGCGATGAACCGCCGCATCTGGGCCCGGTAGAGCCGCTCCAGCCACCGCCGCAGGTCCCGGTAACCGGCCGCTTCGGCGGGCCCCGCGAACCGCCGGACCTCCTCCTCCATCGCCGCGCCCTCGGTATGGACGTCGAGCGCGGAGCCGTCCGCGAAGCGGGCCCGGTACGCCGGGTGCAGCGGCGTCAGCTCGACATGCCGGTCGAGCCGGTCGCCGACGGCGGCGAACGCCTCGTCGGCCAGATCGGGCATGGTCAGCACCGTCGGCCCGGTATCGATCTCGTAGCCGCCGAGCCGGACCCGGCCCGCCCGGCCGCCGGGCCCCTCGTCCCGCTCCACGACCGTCACCCGGCGGCCCGCGCCCAGCAGATGCAGCGCACAGGCCAGCCCGGACAGCCCGGCGCCCACCACGACCACATGGTCCGTGGCCCCCGGTACCGTCCTCACGCCGCCTCCCCGGCGGCCCGCGACCCGACCCCGGCCGCCCGTTCCACCAGGGCGGCGAACTCCCGCCGTACGAGCGGATCCGCGCCGATCAGATCGAAATGCCGCAGGGCGGCCGAGGCCAGCTCGTGAATCGTCGACTCGACCACCGTCCGCGCCCCGGTGCGCTCCAGCGCCGCCCTGGCCCGGCGCACCGCGGCGTCGGACGGCCCGGCCGGGGCCGGGGCGAGCGCGGCGGCGGACTCCCGGTCGCCGGAGGCCCCGGCCAGCCCGGCGCCGACCGCGAGCAGACAGGTCAGCTTGCCGGACCGGAGATCGTCGTCGGCCGGTTTGCCGGTCAGCGCCGGATCGCCGAAGGTGCCCAGGAGATCGTCGCGGAGCTGGAAGGCGAGCCCGGCACACCGCCCGGCGGCCCGCAGCGCCGCCACGACCGGCCCGTCGGCGCCCGCCAGCGCCGCGCCCAGGGCCAGCGGCCGTTCGACCGTGTACAGGGCGCTCTTCAGGGTGGCGACGGTCAGCGCGTCGTCGAGTTCCCGCGCCCCGGTGGCCTGCGCGTGGAGGTCCCGGTACTGCCCGGCGACCATCTCCTCCCGCATCGCCCGCCATTCGACGGCCAGCCGATGGCCGTACGGCGAGCCGATCGCCGTCTCCATCAGCAGATCGTCCGCCCAGGCCAGCGCCAGATCACCGGCGAGTACGGCGCCGAAGGCACCGAACGTCTCCGGTGAGCCCGTCATCCGCGCGGCCTCGTGCGCCCGGGCCAGACCCGCGTGGACCGAGGGCGCGCCGCGCCGCAGCGGCGAGCCGTCCATCACGTCGTCGTGGATCAGGGCGCACGCCTGGACGAGTTCGATGGCCGCCCCCGTACGCAGGACCGGTGTGACGTCCCCCGAACCGCCCGCGGCCGCCCAGCCGCACCACACGAACGCCGCCCGGAGCCGCTTGCCGCCCCGCAGGACCAGCTCGGCCACCCGGTCGGCGACATCACGGGCGAACACCGGGTCCGTACTGTCGGCCCGGTGCCGCCCCGCGTCGAGGAAGCGCCCCAGCTCCGCGTCGACGGCCCGGACGGCGTCCCGGGCCGACGCCGGCCCGCCGGGCCCGTCGGGCGTCCCGGGCGGCTCGGCCGCGGTGGACCGCACTCCCAGCATGCGCACCCCTGTCTCGCTGTCGGTCACCTGTACACGAGTACTTCGGCCGGGTGCCCCGATATGGATGCGCTGATTCCTGCCCGGTGGGCGGGCGGTCCCGCGGATGGTCGCGAGGACGGTCACCCCACCGGCCCCGTGGCGCCACCGCCATGGCGGCGCGCGCAATGGGACCGGCCGGGTGCCGGGACGGTCAGACCGTCGTACCGGGTCCCCGCCCGGGCCCCGGTCCGGGCCGGGACCGGCGGTACCCGGACATCCCTCGGCTCGTCCCGGGAATCCAGCGGGAACGCGGTCCGGGGCGTAGACCCGCCCGATCTCCGGATCGGTGGCGCGGAAGCCGTTTCCCGGCTCCTCACCGAGCTCGGGCCGGTCCGGGTTCCGGATCAGCGGGCCGTCGCCGCTGACCGGCCCGGATGGAGGACGACCCGATGGTCACGGACGAGTGCGGGCACCGTCAGCCGCCGTACGTTCCGATCGCAGCCGAACCCGTGGGTCAGTACCACCGTCGGCCCCCGCGGGGCGCCGGTGACGGTGACATGGTTCCCGCGAGCGATATCCGGACCGGCCGGTCCCTCAAGCCCCGTACCCGGTCCGCCTCGCACTGTCCACAGGCCCTTTCCGGACAGCGGGACCCGCCCGGTCCGGCCGTACGGCCCCGTGACGAAGGCACCCGACGGCGGCCGTCGCCGATTTCCGGCCGCCCGGCTCCCGCCCGGGCTCCGGGCGCGCTCCGGGTGCGCCGTATCGTCGGACCCGGCAGGGCGACGGATCGGAGGAGCTGAACATGAACGCGGGGGACGCGGGGGGCGCGGGGGACACGGCCGGGACACTGCGGGCGATCCGCGACGAGCTGTCGGACCGCTTCTACGAGCGGGCCGATGTGATCCGGACCCTGATGGTGACGCTGCTCGCCGGACAGCACTCGCTGCTGCTCGGACCGCCCGGCACGGCCAAGTCCGAACTTGCCCGGGAGCTGACCGCCAGGATCGACGGGGCGTCCTACTGGGAGATCCTGCTCTCCAAGTTCACCGCGCCGACCAGGATGTTCGGACCCGTCGACGTGGCCGCGCTGACCCGGGGCGAGTACCGCCAGATCTACGACGGGCGCGCCACCACCGCCGACATCGCCTTCATCGACGAGATCTTCAAATGCTCCACGGCCGCGCTCAACGAGACCCTGGGCTATCTCAACGAGCGGATCTACCACCCCGAGAGCGGTGGCGAACCCGTCCACTGCCCCCTGATCGGGGCGATCACCGCCAGCAACGAACTGCCCGCCGGTGAGGACACCGCCGCGATCTACGACCGGCTGCTGGTCCGGATCGAGGTCGGCTATCTCGCCGACCCCACCCACTTCGCCGCCCTGGTCCGCTCCGCCGTACGCCGCCCGGAGGCACCGGTCAGAACCACCGTGACCCTCGCCGAGCTGCGGTACGCCGTCGAGGAGTCCGTTCCGGCCGTCGACGTCCCCGACCCGATCGTGGACGCGATCTGCGCCCTGCGGGCCGCCCTGCGCCGCAAGGAACTCATCGCCTCCGACCGCCGCTGGCGGCAGGCGGTGGGCCTGCTCCAGGCATCCGCCTACCTCGACGGCCGCCCGGCGGTCACCGACGCCGATCTGCCGGTACTCGGCCATGTGCTGTGGGACTCGCCCGCCCAGCGCCCCACCGTCGAACGCGAACTGCTCCAGCTCGTCAACCCGGACGCCAAGGAGGCCCTCGACCTCGCCGACACCATCGACGAACTGGAGTCCCAGCTCGACGCGATGGCCGGACAGTCCCGCGAGGCCCTGAGCGAGTGGGTCATCAAGAAGGCCCACAACAAGCTCGCCACCGCGGGCAGACGCCTGGAGGAACTGCGTACGGAGGCGGCCGGCGCGGGCCGCTCCACCACCGCCATCGACCGGGTCGCGGTCCGCCGCAGAGCCGTCCGCGCCCGCGTCCTCACCGAGGCCCTCGGCATGGACGAGAGCACGGCGCGGTCCCAGCTCTGACGGCGGAGGGCGAGAACGATGGACACCCGGCCGTACGATCCGGACGAGGCGCCGGACGCCGTACCCCGACGGCACACCGGCACCGTCGTCGCCGACCGGTACGACCGGATGGCCTGGCGCGACACCTGCGAACAGTCGGCGGCCCTGCGCGAACTGGTCACCGAACTGAGCGCACGGCACGAGCACGCCGCCGACCTCCTCGCCGATGTGTTCCTGGCGGCCTATAAACACGCCCCACGGCTGCGGAGCCCGGCCGAGATGTCCCCCTCCCGCCTGGTGAACCATCACATCGTCGGCGCGCTGATGGAATCACCCGAGTTCACCGGCGTACGCCGCGAGACGGCGGGCGACCCCTACGCCGCCGCCGTTGCCGTCCTCGCCCAGGCGACCGAGCTGCGCCGGATCCTCGAAAACACCCACGACGCCCACGAGCGGGCCCTGCGGGCCGAAACGGCCCGCTGGAACCCCGGGGACGCGGCGCCCCGGCCGCCCGCCGCCGAGGCGGACGGGCCCGACGCCGCCCCCGACTCCCCGGACCCCGGCACCGATGCGCGGACGAGTACCGCCGACGCCGAGCGGGCCGCCCGGTCCGAGGCGCGGCAGGCGGCCCGGGACGCGGCCCGGGCCCTCGCCGAAGCCGCCCCCGGCATCCGCGCCGCCGCCCGGAACGCGACCGCGAACGCCGCCCGCGCCGTCGCGGAGGAGGCGGCACTGATGCGTGCCTGGGGCGTCGGCCCCGGCGAACTGGAACGGATGCCCTACGACCGGCGCGCCCGGCTCGCCGAACGGCTGCGGACCGGCGGACTCGCCCGCTGGGCCGAACTGATCGGCCGCTTCCGGGAGATGGCCGCCGGTGAACGCGCCCGCAAGGTGGAGAATGCCACCGGCGAACTGGTCGGTGTCACCCTCGGCGACGACCTCTCCCGGATCATCCCCTCCGAACTGGCCAACCTCGGCCTGCCCGAACTCCGCGCGGTCTTCGCCGCCCGCTACGCCGCCGGTGAGCTGATGCTCTACGACAGCCGGGGCGAGCGCCCCACCGGCCGGGGCGCCGTGATCGCCTGTATCGACACCTCCCACTCCATGTACGTCACGGGGCCCGGCGGAGTCCCCCGGGAAGCCTGGGCCAAGGCATGCGCCCTCGCCCTGCTGGACCAGGCCCGCCACGCGAAACGCGACTTCGTCGGCATCCTCTTCGCCGCCGCCGACAAACTCCGGGTCTTCCGCTTCCCCGCCGGAGAACCCGTCGACATCGACCGGGTGATCGACTTCGCGGAGACCTTCCTCGGCGGCGGCACCAGCTATCAGCGCCCCCTGACGGAGGCCCGGGACATCCTGGCGGCCGAGTTCGCCGACACGGCCCGCGCCCGGGGCGACATCGTGATGCTCACCGACGACGAGTGCGAGGTCACCGAGGAGTGGACCCGCGACTGGAACGAGGCCAGAACCCGGCTGGGCTTCCGCGTCTTCGGCCTGGCCGTGGACGCCCCGCGCGCCGCCCGGACCGACTCCGTACTGGAAGCCCTCTGCGACAACCTCCGCTCGATCGAGGACCTGACGGACGTCCGGACGGCCGCCGACCTCTTCCGGCTCATCTGACCCGGCTCATCCGACCCGGCGACGCGGGTCCCACCTGACGCGGGGCGGCATCCCCGGGACCCGCCGCACGCCCCCCTTGGGGCGCGGACGTCCACGCGCCCGCGCCCCGGGGCCGTACGTCAGCCGTCGGAGAGTTCCGCGCGGACCGTGCGGGCCGCGGTGACCAGGTTCTCCAGGGTCGCGCGGGTCTCCGGCCAGGCGCGGGTCTTGAGACCGCAGTCGGGGTTGACCCAGAGGCGTTCGGACGGGATGGCCTTCAGGGCCGTACGCAGCAGGCGGGCCGCTTCCTCGGGGGACGGGACGCGGGGGGAGTGGATGTCCCAGACGCCGGGGCCGGCTTCGCGGGGGTAGCCGTGGGCGGCGAGTTCGCGGGCGACCTGCATATGGGAGCGGGCGGCCTCCAGGCTGATGACATCGGCGTCGAGGTCGTCGATGGCCTGGACGATGTCGCCGAACTCGGCGTAGCACATATGGGTGTGGATCTGGGTGCCCGGTGCGACGCCTGAGGTCGTCAGGCGGAACGCCTCCGTCGCCCAGGCCAGATAGCCGGCGTGGTCGGCGGAGCGCAGGGGGAGGGTTTCGCGGAGGGCGGGTTCGTCGACCTGGATGACGGCGGTTCCGGCCGCCTCCAGGTCGTTGACCTCGTCGCGCAGGGCGAGGGCGACCTGGCGGGCGGTGTCCGCGAGGGGCTGGTCGTCGCGGACGAAGGACCAGGCCAGCATGGTGACGGGGCCGGTGAGCATGCCCTTGACGGGGCGGTCGGTGAGGCTCTGGGCGTAGGAGGTCCAGCGGACGGTCATCGGTGCCGGGCGGGAGATGTCCCCGGCGAGGACCGGCGGGCGGACATAGCGGGTGCCGTAGGACTGGACCCAGCCGTTCCGGGTGGCGAGGTAGCCGGTGAGCCGTTCGGCGAAGTACTGGACCATGTCGTTGCGTTCGGGTTCGCCGTGGACCAAGACATCGATACCGGTCTTCTCCTGGAAGGCGACGACCTCGGCGATCTCGGCCCTGATGCGTACCTCGTAGGCGGCGGTGTCGAGCCGTCCGGCGCGCAGGTCGGCGCGGGCCGTCCGCAGTTCGCCGGTCTGCGGGAAGGATCCGATGGTGGTGGTCGGCAGCGGCGGCAGGCCGAGCCGGGTGCGCTGGGCGACGGTCCGTTCGCCGTACCGCTGCGACCGGCGGGTGTCCGCGCCGGTGACCGCCGAGGTACGGGCGCGGACGGCCGTGTCGCGAGTGATGGGGGAGTTCGCGCGGGAGGCCAGCGCGGCCCGGTTCGCGGCCAGTTCGCCCGTGATGGTGTCGGTGCCCCGGCTCAGGCCCTTGGCGAGGGTGACGATCTCGGCCGTCTTCTGCCGGGCGAACGCGAGCCAGCGCAGGACCTGCGGGTCGATGTCGCGTTCGAGGGCCGCGTCCAGCGGGACGTGCAGCAGGGACGAGGAGGCGGCGACGTCGACCCGGTCGGCCAGGCCGAGCAGGGTGCCCAGGGTGGCCAGCGACTTCTCCAGATCGTTGATCCAGATATTGCGGCCGTTGACGACGCCCGCGACCAGGCGCTTCCCGGGCAGTCCGCCGACGGCGGCCAGCTCGCCCAGCTGGGCGCCCGCGTGCTCGGTGAAGTCGAGGGCGAGCCCTTCGACCGGCGAGGCGGCGAGTACGGGCAGGGCCCGGCCGAGCCGGTCGAAATAGGAGGCGACCAGCAGTTTCGGACGGTCCGTCAGGGCGCCGAGATCGCGGTAGGCGCGGGCGACGGCGTCGAGTTCGGCCGGGGTACGGTCCTGGACGAGGGCGGGCTCGTCCAGCTGGACCCAGTCGGCGCCCGCCGCCCGCAGGTCGGCCAGGACCTCCGCGTAGACGGGGAGCAGCCGGTCCAGCAGGGTCAGCGGATCGAAGTTCCCGGCCACCCCGGGCGCGGGCTTGGCGAGCAGCAGATAGGTCACCGGGCCGACCAGCACGGGCCGGGCCGTCAGGCCGAGGGCCAGCGCCTCGGTCAGCTCCGCGACCTGCCGTCCGAAGTCGGCGGTGAACACCGTGTCGGGCCCCAGCTCCGGCACCAGGTAGTGGTAGTTGGTGTCGAACCACTTGGTCATCTCCAGCGGCGCCACGTCCTGGGTGCCGCGGGCCATGGCGAAGTAGCCGTCGAGCGGGTCGTCGGCGAAGGCCGTACGGTGCCGGGCCGGGATCGCGCCCACCATCACGGTGGTGTCGAGGACGTGGTCGTAGTACGAGAAGTCACCGGTGGGGACCTCGTCGATACCGGCTTCGGCGAGTTCGCGCCAGTTGGCGGCGCGCAGCTCGGCGGCGGTGGCCCGGAGGGCGTCGGCGGTGGTCCGGCCCTTCCAGTAGCCCTCGACCGCCTTCTTCAGCTCCCGGTTCCGCCCCTGCCGGGGGTAGCCGTACACGGTGGCCCGGGCCGCCGCGGCTGCGGACTTCGATGTCACGGAGATCTCCTTCACGAGATGAATCCCTGAGATCCCGGCGACGGGACGAGGCTGCGAAGGAGTGACGTACCGGCGGTGCCGGCGCGCCGGTTCGGCGCGGATCACCGCTGGTTCGTACGCCGACCCGCCCACGAGGTCACCGGGATGTCCGCGCGCGGAATCGTCCGCGTGCGGGCAACGGGCAGGTCTTCGGACTCGCGGGCACATCCACCGGATTCCCGGCGGACACCTACTGGCCGTCGCTTCCCAGACCCGGCCGGGCCCAGTGCGTATGACGGCGGTCGTTCCCGCTCACCGCTGCGGGGCAGTCCCGGATTCCCACCGGGTTCCCTCTTACGACGCTCCCGTCCGGCTGACGGGGCGAACCAGCTGCGCCGGTCAGCTTACGGTGCCGCCGGGCACACTGTCAGGGGAGGTCCGGCAGCCGGACCTCCCCCGTCCCCGTGATCCCCGCGTCCCGTGGCCCCGGGCGCCCTCAGTCCGTGAAGTCGACCCCGCTGTCGCGCCGGGTCCGGTCGACGGAGAGGGAGAAGACGTCGGGGCGGCCGTAGTGCCCGGCGACATCGAGGTCCAGGGTCTCCCCGTACCGCCCGGCGGTGTCCAGGGTCGCCGTGAGCAGCCGCGCCTCGCCGTAGACCGGTGGCATCACCCAGGAGCCGTCCGGGCCCGCGACACTCGAACCCCCGGTGAAGAGCAGACCGTCCTCGGGCGCGTCCGGACCGACCCCGGCCCGGTAGGCGGGGAGCAGATCGGCGGGGACGTCGTCGGTGGAGAGCACCAGTCCGGCCGAGACCACGAAGCAGCGGCCCTCCAGCGCGTACGAGCGGGCCGCGATCACATGGCTCTCCGGCATGTCGGGCCAGGCCGCGACATGGATCTCCTCGTGCTGCGCGTGCAGGGAGTGCCGGGCCAGCGGATGGAAGTGCTCCCAGCAGACCAGCGACCCCACCCGGCCCGCCGGGGTGTCGACGACCCGCAGTCCCGCCCCGTCGCCGGGCGCCCAGACGATCCGCTCGGTGTGGGTGGGCGTCAGCTTGCGGTGCACATTGAGGGTGCCGCCGTCCGGGCCGATCGTCAGCAGGGAGTTGTAGAGGGAGCCGGAGGCGGGCGCGGCCCGCTCGTTGAGGCCGAGGACCACCGTCACCCCGTGCTCCCGGGCGGCGGCCCGGACCGGGGCGAGGGCGTCGTCGCCCCCGGGGTCGAGTACCGGGCTCTGCTCCAGCAGCCGGGCGTACCAGCGTCTGGCCTCGGCGTCCCGCCACCCCGCGAGGCCGAACACCCAGGCCGGGTAGCAGGTCAGCCATGTCTCGGGGAAGACCACGAGATCGGCGCCCGCCCGCGCGCCGTCGGCGATGTGGGCCGCGGCGCGCCGCAGCGACTCGTCCAGGTCGAGCAGGGCGGGCGGCTGCTGGACGACGGCGACGGTGGTGGTCATGACGGCTCCTCCCGGGTACGTCCGTACAGCGCCGGACGCCGGTCCGCGTGGACGTCGTTCAGTTCACTGATGGCCTTGTCCCTGGCGTCGGCGAGGGGGAGGGCCGCCGTGAGGACCGCCTCCTCGCCGAGGCGCAGTGGTGTCACGGGGTAGCCGTCGGCGTCGATGATCGCACTGCCGCCGAGCCAGTCCTGGCCCCGTTCGGTGCCGGTCCGGTCGGCGACGGCGACGAACATCCGGTTGACGGCCGCGTCGGCCTGGACGCGGACGATCTCACCCGGCCGCTCGCCCTCCGGCCTCGGGTACAGCGGCCAGTTGACCGGGCCGCAGAGCAGTTCGGCGCCGTCGAGCGCCGCCAGCCGTACCCACTCGGGGAACTCCAGGTCGTAGCAGACCATGAACCCGATCCGGCCGTACGGCGTGTCGACGACCGGCGGCGGCCCGTCCCCCGGGGTGAAGCCCCAGGTCTTCTCGCCGTTCCACAGATGAGCCTTGCGGTACGTGGCGCGCAGCCCGGTCCGGTCGACGAGGGCGGCGGAGTTGTGGACCGCGCCGTGCTCGCCGCGCTCCGCGAAGCCGCCGACGACGACCAGGTCGTGCCGGGCGGCCAGCGCCTCCCACTCCCTGATCGTGGGGCCGTCGGACGGCTCCGCGACGGACCGGAGTTCGTCCGGGCCGGTGAAGACGTAGCCGGTGTTCGCCAGCTCGGGCAGGACGACGACGCGGGCGCCGCGGTCCGCCGCCGTCCCGATCGCGGTACGGATCCGCCGCCGGTTCCCCTCGGGGTCGCCGACCCGCGGCGCGATCTGGCAGACGGCGACCGTGACCGTGCTCGCGGACACCGCCCCGGGGCCGCCGGTTCCGGCCCCGGCCCCTCCGGCCGTGCTCCCGGTCGCTCCGGTGGTTCCGGCGGCACCGGTGTCAGCGGTGCCGGTGGTGTCGGCGGGGCGGTGTGCGGGCACGCTCATCGGGCGGCTCCCTCCAGCTCGATCTCGCTCGCCGCGCGGGCGGCGGCCTCCGCCTCATGATCCAGGTTCCGGGAGAACAGCAGATACAGCACGCCGGAGACGGTCAGTCCGACGGCGAAGGAGAAGTCCGCGCCGCCGAGGGCGTCCGCGACCGGGCCGACGTAGAAGCTGGTCGAGAAGAAGGGGACCATCGAGATGAAACCGATGATGTAGGCGGCGACCCCGCGCCAGGCCCAGCGGCCGTAGATGCCGTCCGGCTTGAGGATCTCGGCGATGGCGTACTTGCCCCGGCGGACGAAGTAGAAGTCGACCAGGTTCACCGCCGTCCACGGGACCAGGAAGTACAGCATCATCAGCACGAAGTTGTTGAAGCTGCCGATGTAGTCGTCCGGGATCAGCAGGGCGACCACCAGCGACACGATCCCGACCACGACCAGTCCGACGATCCGCAGCCGGACGGTCGGCCGCACCTTGCGGAAGCCGTCCAGCGCGCTGGCGCCGGTGAGCATCGCGCCGTACGCGTTGACGCCCATGATGGAGATCAGCGCCAGCACCGAGGCCATGACGACGATCAGACCGAAGCCCGGGAAGAGCAGATCGCCGACCTCGCGCAGGGCGATGATGGGGTCGGGGTCCGGCAGATAGCTGGCGAGGATCGCGCCGAGCGACATCAGCCAGACGGCGGAGAACGCGGCGCCCGCGTAGACCGCGGTGATCAGCTTCTTCGCGGGCACCTTCGCCGGGAGGTAGCGGGTGTAGTCGGAGACGTAGACCGAGTAGCTGATGTTGTATCCGGCGGCGAGGGAGAACTGCACCAGGAAGGCGGTCAGGTCCCAGCCCGCGGTGGCCGCGGGCACATCGGCCGGGGTCGGCTCGCCGCCGAAGTGGACGATCGCCACCACGGTCAGTACCGCGAACACCACGACCAGCAGATACGTCAGCCAGCGCTGGACGAAGTGGAGCAGGTCGTGCCCGACGACGGCGATCACGATGGAGACCGCGATCAGTACCGGGTACCAGAAGTACTCGCCGCCCGGCAGCAGCAGCCCGAGGCCCTGCTCGGCGAGGACCGTGTCGAAGACCAGGAAGCCCACATAGACGAAGACGGTCGCCGCGAACGGCACGGTCGAGCCCCGGCTGCCGAACTGCGCCCGGGACTGGATCATCTGGGGCAGGCCCATCCGGGGGCCCTGGTTGGCGTGGAAGGCCATGAAGAACGTTCCGGCGCCGACGCCGAGCACGATGGCCAGCACGCTGTACCAGACGCTCAGCCCCATGGAGGCGCCGACGAACCCGGCGACCATCGTCGGCAGGACGAAGTTGCCGGTGAACCAGAACGGTCCCTGGTGCCAGACCTTGCCGTGCCGCTCGGACGAGGGCACATAGTCGATGGAGTGCTGTTCGATGGCGGAGTCGCGCTGGGTCGCGGTGTCCGAGAAGGTCATGGCCTTCCCCTAACGCTCGTGCGGCCGGTCGGCCGGGCGGGGCAGGTGGTCCGGCGTCATCGCCGAGAGGATCTCGTAGCCGGTGTGAGCGGCGGCGACGGCCGTGAGCTGGGCGTGGTCGTAGGCGGGGGACACCTCGACCACATCGGCGCCGACCAGCCGGGTGGCGCGCAGGGCGCGGATCATCGCGAGCAGTTCGCGGCTGGTCAGTCCGCCCGCCTCGGGGGTCCCGGTGCCGGGGGCGTGCGCCGGGTCGAGGACATCGATGTCGACGGAGAGATAGACGGGCCGGTCACCGAGGCGGGCGAGCATCCGCTCGATCGCCCGGGGCAGGCCCTCCTCCTCGATCTCCGGGCTGGAGATCACGGCGAAGCCGAGACGTTCGTCGTCCCGCAGGTCCTGACGCGAGTACAGCGGGCCGCGGGTGCCCACGTGCAGGCTGGCGGTCCGGTCGATCAGCCCCTCCTCGGACGCGCGCCGGAACGGGGTGCCGTGGGTGACGGGGGCGCCGAAGTACGTGTCCCAGGTGTCGAGGTGGGCGTCGAAGTGGAGGACCGCCACCGGGCCGTGGTGCCGCGCGACCGCGCGCAGCAGCGGCAGGGCGATGGTGTGGTCGCCGCCGAGGGTCAGCAGCCGGGTGCCGTCCGCGGTCAGCTCGGTCGCGGCCCGTTCGATCTGGGCGACGGCCTCGTCGAGGCTGAACGGATTGGCGGAGATGTCGCCCGCGTCGGCGATCTGCTGGGCGGCGAAGGGTTCCACGTCCTGCGCCGGGTTGTACGGCCGCAGCAGCCGGGACGCCTCGCGGATGTGCGCGGGCCCGAACCGGGCGCCGGGCCGGTAGCTGACCCCGCTGTCGAAGGGCACGCCGACGACGGCGATATCGGCCCGTGGGACGTCTTCGAGGCGGGGCAGCCGCGCGAAGGTCGCGATCCCCGCGTAGCGGGGGCTGAGACTCGCGTCAGGGGGGCCGACCGGGGGCCTCGGGGGTTCGACGGCGTTCATCGGAACCTCGGATCTGGTGCGGAGGTGCGGAAGGGAAGTTACCTATACACAACAAATAATGCTTATTAGGCAACTTGCATTCCGGGTAGTGTTTGCTTCGGGCGACCACTCTGTCAAGAGTCGTCCGAAAATCGGACGAACGACGCGAGGTCTTCGATGAAAGCGCTGCACCCGACGCCGTCCGGCGATCCGGTCCGGGTCGGAGCGCGGCTGCGGGCCTGCCGCAAGGCTCAGGGCCTCACCATCGAGCAGGTGGCCGCCGCCACCGGGCTGACCAGGGGATTCCTCAGCCGGGTCGAGCGGGACGAGACCTCCCCGAGCGTGACGTCCCTGGTCACCCTCTGCCAGGTGCTCTCTCTGCCGGTCGGATCGCTCTTCGAGGGCGCCGATACCGAGGTCGTACGGCTGGACTCCGCCCCGCGCCTGAACATGGGCGGCCACGGCGTCGAGGACCGGCTGGTCACCCCCCGTGCCCAGTCGAAGATCCAGATCCTGCGGTCCCGGCTGGAGCCGGACGCCCACGGCGGTGACGACCTCTACACGATCAACTGCGATGTGGAAGTGCTCCACGTCGTCAGCGGCGAGATCGCGGTGCGGTTCACGGACCGTACCGAGACCCTGGCGGCCGGGGACACCCTGACCTTCTCCGGCCGCGAGCCGCACACCTGGCGCAACGCGGGCACCGGGCCCGCCGAGGTCACCTGGACCTTCGTTCCGGCCCCCTGGAGCGGCTCCCACTGACCCGGGGCCGACTGCGGCGACGGCGCCGTGGACCCATGGCGCCACTGTGGCGCTATACGGCTCGAATCCGGGTAATCCGGCCGGTCGGCGATCAGGCCGTTGCCGCGGGTGCCGTCCGCTCGTTCTCCGCTGGGAAGCCGCTCCCGGGGTCGGTCGCGGTCAGTGCGTCGCGGGTGCCCGACAGATGTCCGGCGGCCCGCCCGGCGTACCGTCCGACACGCCGCGACCGGCTTCCGGACCACCCCCGCTTGTGATGGCGCAACGTCTGCGCCATAATGGCGCCATGGGGATGGGTCGCCGGTGCGAGGGGCCCGGCCCGGACTCCGCGGCACGCCGGTCGGCGAGCCGTACGGGGCCGGTGCCGAGCACCTTCCGGGCACGCTGAACCGAACCGACCGTCGTCTGTTTCGTCCGGTACCACGGGGAGACCCACCGGACGTCCGAGAAGGGGCAGCCGTGCCTGTATTCGAGACTCCGAAGCCGATCACCGTCACGATCGACATGGGCGTCGGCGATGTCCAGATCGTCGCCGAGGACCGTACCGACACCGTCGTCGAGGTACGGCCGACCGACGAGTCCGATGCCTCCGATGTGAAGGCCGCGGAGCAGGCGGGCGTCGACTTCGCCGACGGCGTCCTGGTGATCACCACCCCCAAGACCAAGAAGCTGGAGTTCTCCCGCAAGACCCGCTCGGTGGACGTCTCCATCGTGCTGCCTCTGGGCTCCCGGGTCCGCGGCGAGGCGGAGGCGGCGGATCTGCGCGGCACCGGCCGGCTCGGGGAGTGCGGCTACAAGACCGCCGTCGGCCATGTCCAGCTCGACGAGGTCGGTCCGCTGCGGCTGAAGACCGGCGGCGGCCATCTCACCGTCCGCCGGGTCGACGGCGACGCCGATGTCGACACCGGCACCGGACGGATCCGGATCGGCGAGGTCGAGGGCGCGGCCGTGGCGAAGAACTCCAACGGCCGGACCGATATCGGCACGGTCGCCGGGACCGCCAGGATCCGCTGCGCCAACGGGGACATCTCCGTCGACCGGGCGCTCGGCGACCGGACCGAGGCGGAGACCGCCAACGGCAGCGTCCGGATCGGCGAGGTCGTCCGCGGCACGGTCGCCCTCAAGGCGGCCACCGGCGATCTGGAGATCGGCATCGGGGAGGGCGTCCCGGCCCGGCTCGACCTGTCCACCGGGTTCGGCCGGGTGAACAACATGCTGGAGAGCGTCTCCGAGTCGGCCGACGGCGGGGTCGACGTCCAGGGGAAGACCTCGTACGGCGACATCACGGTCCACCGCGCCTGACCCGGTTGTCGGTGGCGATGATTCCGCTACGGTCCGCGAACCGGGCCGGGAGGCCGCCGCGACGACGACGGGGTACGGACCCGCGGGTCCGTACCCCGATGCCATGCCGTGTGCCACGCGCCGCCCGGCGGGATCCGAAGGAAACCGTCTAACGGACCCAGCCGGTGAACTGCTGTTTGCCGCGAGGGGCCCGCTTGGCGCCGGCCAGGGCCGCCGCCGACGCGCGGATCATCCACGCGTTGACCGAGATGCCCTGCTTGGCCGCCGCTTCCTCGATCTGGTCCTTCATCGCCTGCGGCGGCCGGAAGTTGATCCGCGCCGTCGCGCCGCTCGCCGCGCCGCCGAGCGCCCCGGCCCAGTCCTCCGCCGGATCGCCTTCCCCGGCCGGGTCGCCACCGGCGGCGCCCTCGTCCCCGGTCGGCGGCGTGACCACGAAACTGGGTTCCATCCCCCGCAGCCGCAGATCGACCGAGCCGGGTGTCAGTTCCCGGCTGATCTCGTCGGCCGCGTCCGAGAGGACCTTGAACAGCGTGAGCCGGACGGCGGACTCCAGCGGGGCGACGAGCCGCTCGGCCACCGCGCGGGTCTCGGCGTCTCCCGCCGCGGAGGCGGTGATCAGCTCCTCACGCAGCGCCTCGACGTACTCCCGTAGTTCCATTGCTCCATGATGGCACAGCGATTGCGCCGCGCGGCGCCTGTCCGGCCCGGCGGCCGGCCCCCGCCTTTTCCCGAGGTGGATGCCGCGTACCGGGAACGGTGCGGCCCGACCCGGGCCGCCGTACGAGAGCGGGTGCCGACCCCGTACGCCATCGGGGCTCGGGATGGCGCCACGATGGTCCCCGGCCGGTCCCTCCGGCGCCGAACCGAGGGGCCGGTCAGTCCCGGTCCACCAGGACGGCGCTGCCCTGCCCGACCCCGACGCACATGGTCGCCAGGCCGCGCCGGTCGCCGGTCCGCCGCATCCGGTGCAGCAGCGTCGTCAGGATCCTGGCGCCGGAGCAGCCCAGGGGGTGGCCGAGGGCGATGGCGCCGCCCTGCGGGTTGACCCGCTCGGGGTCGAACCCCAGCTCCCGGACGCAGGCCAGCGCCTGGGCCGCGAACGCCTCGTTGAACTCGGCGGTGTCGATGTCCCCGACGGCCCGGCCGGTCCTGGCGAGCAGCCTGCGGACCGCGGGTACCGGCCCGATCCCCATCACATCGGGATGGACCCCGGCGCTGGCGCCGCCCGCGTACCGGCCGAGGGGTTCGAGGCCCAGCTCCGCCAGCGCCTCCTCGCCGACCAGCAGCAGCGCGGCGGCTCCGTCGTTCATCGGCGATGCGTTCCCGGCGGTCACGGTGCCGTCGGCGCGGAACACCGGCTTCAGGGCGGCGAGCTTCTCCGCCGTGGTGTCGGGCCGGATCGACTCGTCCGAGCCGACGACCGTCCCGTCGGCGAGGGTGACCGGGGCGAGTTCGGCGTCGAAGAGGCCCCGCTCGCGGGCGGCCGCGGCCAGCCGGTGGCTGCGGAGGGCGAAGGCGTCCTGATCCGTCCGGCCGACTCCGTACCGGGCGGCGACCTCCTCGGCGGTCTCGCCCATCGACAGCACCCCGTGCAGCTCGGCCATCCGGGGGTTGGTCATCCGCCAGCCGAGTTTGGTGTCGAAGAGCTGCTGCTGATGGGGGAGTGCCTGCTCGGCCCGGGGCAGCACGAACGGCGCGCGGCTCATCGACTCCGAGCCCCCGGCCAGTACGACATCGGCCTCACCGGAGGCGATGGCCCTGGCCGCCGTGGTCACCGCCTCCAGGCCCGAGGCGCAGAGCCGGTTGAGCGTCGCGCCGGGCACGCTGTCCGGCACCCCGGCCAGCAGCAGCGCCATCCTGGCCACATTGCGGTTGTCCTCGCCCGACTGGTTGGCGGCGCCCCAGTAGACGTCGTCGATCCGCGCGGGGTCGAGGGCGGGGACCGAGGCCAGTACGGCGCGTACGGCGGTGGCGGCGAGATCGTCGGGCCGTACGCCGGACAGCGCGCCGCGCAGCCGGCCGACGGGGGTCCGCCGGGCGGCGGCGAAGTACACGGGACGCATGGTCACGGCTCCAGGGGTGCGGACATCGGGGCGTCGGGGATTCGGGCGTCGGTGCTGCGCGATCCTTGCTGCGGATCCGTAAAACTAGCGGTGCGAGTTTTACGACACTATCCGCAGCCGATCATCCCGGGTCAACCCCTCCCGGCCCGTCCACCGGGCCGGGCGGGGGAGATGTACGGCACAAGGGGCGGCGGCCGGGCATCGGCCGCCGCCCCTCCGGGCCTTCGCGCGCGACGATCAGACGGCCGGGACGGTGTCCTCGAACGTACGGCCCGCCGTGCGGTAGGCGGCGACGCGCTCGGCGATCTGAGCCGGGGTCAGTACCTGGTCCTTGACGTGCAGGACGTAGTCCACCGACTGCTCGTAGGCGCGGGGCGTGGTGGTGTCGGGCTGGCCCGTGAGGCCGGTGAGCCACTGGTTGAAGGCGATCAGCATGCCCCGTTCGGGCAGGTACTGGGCGCCGTGGGTGGCGAAGAGGCGGCCGTCGACGTAGTACCGGATGGCGGTGTCGTCGATGGTGAGAACGAGATCGCGCCACCCCGCGTAGCCCGCCCGGTCGGCGGTGTGGGTGTTCACGGGCGGCTGGACGCCGGTGGAGTCGTAGGTCTCCCAGGAGGTGGTGAAGAGGGTGTTCCCGGTCTCGCCCCAGCCGCCGTTGGGCAGATACTCGAAGTCGTACTCGGCGTAGTCGTCCGCCATCGGCGCCTTGAGGTCGTTGATGGTGAAGAAGGTCTGGATGACATGGTCGCCGTCGGGCCCGTGGACGGGCGCGTCGCTGAACTTGACCCGGGCCGCGTAGGTCCCGTTGCGGAACTTCATCGTATGGGTGGAGAACTCGGCCTGCCGGGTGGTCGCGGCGGTCCCGGTGGTCTCGGTCTTCAGCTTCAGTACCGACGAGCCGTCCGTCGTCCCGAAGGAGACGTTCTCCGGCGCCCAGGTCGCCCCCGGGACACCCGGTCCGCCGCCCCAGCTCCGGACCATCCAGCCGTTGGCGCCGAGCCGCGGATCGTCGTGGGCGGTGTAGACGAAGTCGTCGAAGAGCACCCGCGCGGGCGGCGGCTCAACGGGCCCGCCGGGCGCGGTGCCCCAGACGGTGGTCCCCGAGTGATGGGCCGTCACCTTGGTCCAGTCGGCGTACGAGGTCCGCTCCGGGCCGAAGGAGTAGTCGTCGCTCTGCCGCAGCGGGTTCCAGTCCGAGCGGTGGAAGCGGAGCCGCAGATCACCACTGGTCGCGCCGGGCGCGAGGGAGCCCGCGGCGGTGGTGAAGCCGATCTCCAGATACCGGTCGGCGTCGGCGGTGCCGGGGGAGAGCGTCCCGAAGGTCCCGGTCACATTGGCGCAGCCGCGGACGGCCCAGTCGCAGGCGTAGCGGTACGAGGCGGCGGCCGTGTCGGCGCTGAAGTAGTAACGCAGCTTCACATCCGCCAACTGGACCGGGTCGGAGCCGGTGTTCCGTACGGTCAGCCAGGGCGCGGCCTGCCCGGCGGTGGCGCCGGTGACCCCGGTGCGGTACTGCACGGTGAGCGCCGGACCGGCCGCGCTCGTGGCCGTGTTCGCCGCGGCCGTGCTCCCGGTCGTCGCGGTGGCGGGGGTCGCCGCGAGCCCGAGGGCGGCGAGCCCGGCGGCGAGGATTCCGGCGACGGCGGTACGCAGCCGGGGGTGGGGGGTTCTTCGCATGGTGCCGTCTTCTCCCGAACGTCGGTCCTGTGTGGTCAACGGTGGTACCGAGCAAGCACAACGACCCGCAGGTATAGACCTGTTGATCACCGCCGAACCTACTGAACCCGCCGGTGGGAGAACAGATGCAACGATCAATTAATGTGTCGGGAAGGTGAGTTGACGTCGAGTACGAGGACTTCGTGGCCGGTCGCCACCACGATCTCCCCGTCGGGCCCGAACGCCAGCGCGCCGACGGGATGGGGGACCGGCCAGTGCCCCAGCTCGGCGCCGGTCGTCGCGTCCAGGAGGCGTACGACGCGGTTCTCCCCGCCCGTCGCCACGACCACGGCCTCCGGGGTGACCCGGCAGGCCAGGGCGCCGCCCGTCCACGCGGCGGACACCGCGCAGTCGGCACGGAGTCCGGCGGAGGCGAGGTCCCAGACGCGGATCTGCCCCGTTCGGGTGGCACAGGCGGCGAAGGACCCCTGGGCGGTCTCGGTGACGGCCAGGGCGCGTACCCGGTCGAAGGGGTCGCCCGCGCAGATCCGCTCCTCACCGGTGTCGGGGTACCAGACGGTGACCTGTCGGAGGGAGATGCCTTTCACGAGTTCGAGGTGATCGGGGCGGCGCCCGGGAACGAAGGGGGCGGCCAGGACGACGGCGGACCGGTCGTTGATCCGTACCCCGACGGGGTCGCAGCCGTGCAGTGGCCAGTCCCTCCGGAGCGCTGTCGTCGAACCCGTCTCCAGATCGCGTGCGATCAGGGAGAGCCCGTGCCGGGCGATCACCGCGAGCCGTCCCCGGACGGCGACACAGGTGTAACCGATCTGCCGATCCCCGTCGGTGGGGAGGACGCCCAGCGACGCCCCGCTGAGCGGATCGTGGACACGGAGGGGGCCGAAGTAGTGCTCCGCGCCGATACCGATCAGACGCCCGTCGACCACCGAACACCGCAGGGTGCCATGGCTGGGTGACCCGGCGTCGAATCGGGCCACCGGTTCACCCGTCGAGAGATCCCGTACCAGGAGGCCGTCGTCGGCCCCCGTGGCGACCAGCGCTCTGCCGTCGTGAACCACGAGCGCGACCGACTCGACGGCGCAGGCGTGTCCGGACCGCTCCTCGTCCGGCGCGGCCCGGCGTGGATCCCAGACCCGGATCTCGGTATCCGCCCCACCGGTCACCACGACGGGCTCACCGGCCACCTCGGTGAACACGGCACAGCGGACCGCGCGGGTGTGCCCGGAGAGCCTGCGGGGGCCGGTATCGCCGGTGAGGTCCCACAGCGATACCGGTCCCTCGTTCTCCCCGCAGATCGCCAGGGTCGAGCCGAGTCGGCTCCCGGCGGCGAGGGCCGTGAGAGGGATCTGCCGGTCCCCCGTCGCGACCTCCCGGTTCCGCCCGCGTCCGGTCAGATCCCAGAGCTGGAGCCGGTCGCCGTCATAGCCCACGGCCACGGGCACACCGGCCACCTCGGCGGTCGTCAGGGACCGCGACAGATAGTCCGCCGCGAAGCCCGCGAACTCGATTCCGGTACGGGGGTCCCAGACCCCCACGTACTCGGTGTGCGCCACGACTACGGGCGCACCGTTCACCACGGTACAGACGACGGCGTCGACCCCGGGAATCTGAGGCCGCATCTCGTGGCGCACCCGCCCCGAGGGCCACTCCCGGACCCGGAGACGATCGCCGTCGCCGATGACCAGGGCCGTCCAGCCGTCCGCGATGCTGAAGTCGACCGTCCGGGCGTTCCTTTCCTCGAAGGTCGCCAGCGCCTCGCCCGATCGCAGGTCCCAGACCCGGATCATTCCTTCCAAGGACGCGGTCGCGGCTAGCGGCCGCCCGTCGACCAGGGCGCAGTCCACGGAGTTCACGGCCGCCCCCACCGCGTAGGCGCATCGCTCCTCATAGGTCGTCAGATCCCAGACTCGTACCGTGCCGTCCATACCGCCGGAGACAGCGACCGGCACCCCGTCGATCTCGATACAGGCGATATCGCGGGTTCCGCCCTGATGACCCGCGAGTACCGCCCGCAGCGCCGGGCTGATCTGCGCGGCCGTCGTCCACCGCAGCCGCCAGGGGTGATCCCCGGCTAACCGCTCCGCCAGGACCGTCTCCTGGTGGCGCAGCGCGTCCACCGCGAGGATCAGCCGTCGGTCCGCTACGGACAGCGGCGCGTGCCGGGCGGCCGATGTGCGGTAGATCGAGGCGAGGGTCCGGCCGCGCTCCGTCGTCGTACGGCGCAGGGCCCGGAGCAACTGCTCGGGCGCGGCGGCCGACAGGAAGCCGGCATCCTCCAGCAGGGCGTCGATCCGGCCCGTGTCCGCCGTGTCCGCCGTGTGCGTCGAGAGGTGGCGCAGTACGTACGGATGGGCCCGGGCCCAGTCCCGTACGCCGCCCGGCCCGTACGGCACCGTGGCCGTGAGGGCGTCCGCGAAGGCGTCCCGTACCGCGTCCTCGTCCTGGTCGCGGCGGAGATGCTCGGCGAGGGCCATGTGGTACAGCCGGTACACCGAGCGGCCGTCCTCCGTCGCCTCCACCACATAGGCCCCCGCGTTCCGCCGCAGCCACAGCAGATCGGCATCGGTGTACCGGCGGCCCGCCAGGGCCGACGCGAGGGGTGCCCAGATGTCCTCCCAGGGCAGGCCCTGACCCTCGGCACAGGCCAGCGGCCGCAGCAGGTCCCGGGCCCGGGCCGCGTCGGGGCCGAGACGGCGGTCGAGGTCGCGGGCCATCGCCGCGTCGGCGGTGCCTGGCAGCCCGGCCCGCCATACGGGGTCGTCCGGGTCGGCGGGCTCCGGCGCGGCGGCGAGCGTACCGGCCACGATCCGGGCGACCAGGAACGACGGCTCGGCCGCCGCCGCGACGGCGTCGGCGACCCGGGCGTTGAGCGGCATCGGGCAGTCCCGGTACGGGCTCGCCGGATTCGAGTCCAGCAGTCCGGACAGCGCGTACTCCCTCAGTGCCCGCGGATCGCGGTGCTCCGAGCCGTCCAGATCGATCGCGGTAACCTCGGCCGGCAGATGACGTAGCAGATGGGGCCGGGTGCCGAGGAGAAAGCGGAGCCTGCCCCGGCCGTGCTCCAGCAGGGGCCGGATCAGCCGGGTCAGGAGCGTGTCGGGCGTGGCCGCCTCGTCCAGGGCGTCGATCAGTACGGTGAACGGCCGGTCCCGGCCCGCCAGGGCGTCCAGCAGTTCGCCCGGGGTCGCCGCCGTGGTTCGCGCGGCGGCGGCCAGGCCCCGCAGCACCTCGTCGTCGGTGAGCGACTGGGCGTACAGGGTGAGGTCGATCGCCCCCGCCCGCGGCACGGACACGGGGGTGAGGCCCAGGGTGTTCAGCGGGACCGTGAGCCGGTGTTCGGGATGGCACAGAGCCGCGATCAGCCCGAGGAGGGCGGTCTTCCCCGAGCCGGGTCCGGCGGTCACCACGAGGGCGGGCCGCTCGGGGTCGGCCTGCTCGATCGCGGGCCCGGCGAGCCACTCCATGATCTCGGCGACGGCCCGCCGCCGTCCGGCGAACCGCCACCGCTCGTCGTCGCCGAAGTGGGCCATGGCCCGGACCAGCATCCGCCGGTTGAACTCGACATCGCGGCGGCGGTCCTCCGCGCCCCACTCCACGGCGTGCTGGATGGCCAGATCCACCCCGCGCGGCCCGGCCCGGTGCCGGGGGTTGGGAAAGAAGTCCGGCACCGTCCCGGTGAGCCGGGCGGCGTCCCACTCGACCCGCTGCGTCGGCGGCCTGGCGGGATCGGCGTTCATATGGGTGACGAGAGCGCCGAGGTCGATCGTCGGGGGCCGCTCGCCCGCGAGCGACACGCTCTCCACGGCGGCCGTCAGGAGATCGGGGAACGCCCCTTCGAGGGCCTGCTGCGCGGGCTGGGCGGCGGAGACGACGGCGATCCCCGCCGGGTCGCCGTCGATGTCCCGGCGCAGACTCTCCAGAGAGGCCGCCACCGCGTCGCCGCCGCCCTGCCCGGCATGACAGGTGTCGAGCATCAACAACAACTGGGTGATCTTGGTGTCGTCGATCAGGGCGGCCGCGATCTGCGCGGTGGGCAGGGCCAGTTTGGGCTTGTCGAGGTCGGCGTCCGCGGGGAAGAAGACATGGCGGCGCGGGGTGGCTCCGATCAGCTGACCGTGACCGGCGAGATAGACCGCGACGAGGTCGTCGGGCCGCCGGTCGGGATCGGTCGCGAACCGGTCGAGCTGTTCGAGCAGGGTGTCCCGGTCCGGGTCGAGACCCAGATCCGATACGTGGACATAGCCGAGCCGCCGGGTGAACAGGTCCACGATCTTCCGGCGGGCGTCGGCGAGCCCCGGCAGATTCCCCGCCGGGGACCGCCGGTAGTTCGCCACCGCCGTCGCGATGAGGAAGCGCCGGGGCGCCGTACCCCCGTACCCCTCGCGAGCACTCACCGCAGCGCGGCCGCGATCGCCCGGCCCGTCTCCGCCTTGCCCAGATAGTGGGTGGCGTCATGCGCGTGCGACCCGTTCGGCACCAGATGGCAGACGACCCCGTCGCCGAACCGGGGCCGTAGATCCTTCGCCAGGGCCACCACGTCCCGGGCGTCGGCCACATTCGTCCACGCCAGCCCGGCCCCGCCCGGCCAGGTCCCCACCCCGTCGGCGGGCGACGGCACGAGCCGGTCGAAGACGAGATGGCGGATCCCCAGCGGCGACCCCAGGGTGACCAGGGCCCGCACCCCGTGCCCCGGCAGGGCGCAGAGCGCCTCGTACGCCGCCACCGTACCCAGCGAATGCGCCACCACGACCCGGGTATCGGGGCCGACGGCCCGCTTCACCCGGTCCGTCACCGCGTCCCGTACCTCCGCCTCCATCAGATAGCGCCGTACCTGCCGCAGATCGAGGACCAGGGCCCGTTCGGCGAGCCCGGCGAAGAACCGGGACTGCGAGAGGGCCAGCAGCGCCGTCTGCACCCGGACCGGGACCCCGCCCATGGTCCCGGCCGTACCCGGCGCCATGACCTGCGGTTCGGCCTCGGCCGCCGCGGCCCACCAGGCCATCAGCAGCTCCGCCTCCCAGCCGTCGCCGACATCGGCGGCCGTCAGATACGGATCGGCGGCAGAGAGCGTACGGCCCGGCGGCAGGAAGACGTCACCGTAGTACGCCATCGCCACCTCACCGCCGTTCACGGCCCCGGGCTCCCCGGCCCTGGTGAGACCGTCCCGCAGGGCGGGCAGCCACTCCTTCAGCAACTGCTCCTCGCCGAGCTGCTGCTTGCCGACACCGTGCACACAGACGATCCGCGCCATCGCGCCCCTTCCCCCGAACGGCGGTGTCACCACCTTATGATCGGACCGTCGGTACGAGGGCCGAACTCCCCGATCTCGTATGCCCGGTGACCCCCGCTCACCGCCCCGGCCGGACCGGACTACTGTGCGGGCGTGAGCCTTCAGATCGTCATCGGGTACGGGCCCGCCGGAGCCGCCACCGCGCGGCTGCTGGCCGGGCGGGGACACACCGTACGGGTCGTCACCCGGTCGGGCCGTCCCCCGGAACCCGGTATCGAGCACATCGCCCTCGACGCGACCGACGGCAAGCGGCTCGCCGAGGCCGCCCGGGGCGCCACCGCACTCCACAGCTGCGCCGCGCCGCCCTACCACCGCTGGGCCACCGACTGGCCGCGGTTGGCCGCGTCGCTGTACGCCGCCGCCGAGGAGACCGGCGCCGTGCTGGTCCTGCTGGGCAACCTCTACGGATACGGACCGGTCGACGGGCCCCTGACGGAGGAACTGCCGCTCGCGGCGACCGGCACCAAGGGCCGGGTCCGGGCCGGGATCTGGGAACGCGCCCGCGAACTGCACGAACAGGGCCGGATCCGGGCCGTCGAGGTCCGTGCCTCCGACTTCTTCGGCCCCGGGGTGACCGACGGGGGCCATCTCGCCGCCCGCGTCCTCCCGCCGCTGCTGCGCGGCAAACCGGTCTCGGCCCTCGGCGACCCGGACGCCCCGCACAGCTGGACCTACGTCCCCGATACCGCCGCCGCCCTCGTCGAAGCCGCCGGTGACGAACGCGCCTGGGGCCGCGCCTGGCATGCCCCGACGGCCCCCGCCCGCTCGGTCCGCGAGATGGTCGCCCTGCTCTCCTCGGCGGCCGGCACGCCCACCGTCCCGGTCCGCCGCCTCCCCGCGCCGCTGCTCGCCGCCGCGTCGCTCTTCTCCCCGGCGCTCCGCGAACTCAAGGAGATCCGCTACCAGTTCGACCGCCCCTTCGTGCTGGACTCCTCCGCCTACGAGTCCCACTTCACCGCCCGGCCCACCCCCGTCGAGGAACAGGCCGCGGCGGCCGTCGCATGGTGGCGCGCCAGAACGGCGCCCGGGGGCCGCTGACCGGCATCGGGACCCTCACCCGTTCGGACCGGCGGGGGCGCGGCCCGGGGCGCCGGATGGTCGGCTGCTGTTGTCCGCCGGGCGCCCGCCGGGACCGGCGCGCGCCCCGACCGAAGGAGTACCGGATGCCGTCGGAGACCGTCACACGCTTCCTCGCCGCCCTGGACCCCGGCCACCGGGAGGAGATCGCCCGGCGGCCGGACGAGGAACAGGAGCGGCTCGCCGCGGCCTGGGAGACCGAGCTGGCCGGGGACGAACTCGACACCCTCGACGAACTCTCACCGCCCGCGGCGGAGAGCGTCGCGGCCCGGCGGGTGGTGGAGGGACCGGACCGCTGAACCGTCCGGGGCCACCGGGGCCGTGGGCGCCGTCGTACGGTCGTCACAGCACCGCGATCCCCAGGGGCCGTTCGCCCCCGGCCAGCCTGCGCGTCCCGCCCGACGCCAGCTCGACGACCGTGATCCCGTCCCAGTAGCCGTCGCGGGTGAATCCGCCGGTCACATAGGCCGTCCGGCCGTCGGCCGAGACGGCGACGTCCTCGTGCGGGCCGTCCAGCGGCACGATCCGCTCCCGGCCGTCCTTGGTCCGGATCGTCAGCGACGCCGCGCCGTCCGCCGCGCCGATCGGACCCGTGCCGACGGCCAGCAGCGTGCCGTCGGGGGTGAGCGCGGCACCGTGCTGATGGGTGTCGGCCGTCATCCGCTCGACCGTGACCCGGCCCGTCCGGGGGTCGAGTACGGCCAGCCGCTCGCCCTCGAACGGGAGCAGCAGCCGACCGTCCGCCCGGACCACCGCGTAGTGCGGCTTCAGCCAGGAGCCCAGGCCGCCCTCGGTGCCGTACGGGGCGACCTCGAAGCGGCGGGTGTCCAGGGTCCGGGCGTCGATCGCGGTGACGTCGAAGGAGTCGTGGTTGGTGGCGTACACCTCCGTACCGTCGCGTGAGACGTCCACGTCGAACGGGCGGCGGCCGACCGGCACGGTCTCCACCACCGCGCGGGTCGCGGTGTCGATCACCTCCACGGTCCCCGGTCCGCCGGGCACATTGACCCCGACGTAGACCCGCTTCCCGTCGGGCGCCAGGGCGATGCCCATTCCGCCGCCCCGGTACTCGCCGTCGGTCACCGGACCGGTCGCCGTACGGTACGGGATCCGGCCGAGGCTCTTCCGCGCGGCGGTGTCCACGACCGCGACGCCCTCGGCGGTGGCCACCCAGGCCCGGCCGTCCGCGCCGACCGCGAGACCGTACGGGGCCGTACCGACCCGGACCGAGGCGAAGGGGCCGCGCCCGGGGTCGAGGAAGGTCACGGTGTCGGCACCGAAATCGGCGACCAGCAGCGTCCCGTCCGGGGTGGCGGTCCCCTCGGGCGGGGGCGGGGCCGAGGAGACGGGCGGCTCGGCCGGGGCCGCGGCCTCCGGCGTACCCGTACTCGTACCGGTGTCTCCGGCCGGGTCCGCGGCGCCGCAGCCCGCCAGGGCCGCCCCGGCGAGTACCGCGACGGCGGCGACGGTCGTACGGCGGCGGCCCCGGGCGCTCATCGGGCACCCGCCCGGGACACCCGGGGGCGAGGGTCGGCCGCCCGGGGACGGACGGTCGGCGTGGTGCTCTCGGCGGTCATCTGGCGGCTCCCGGTGGTGACGAGGGCGGGGTACGAGCCCCTGGCCCGGCGTCTCTCCACCCTGTCACCGCGCCCGGCGCCCGGCGGTCCCCGCTCCGGTCACCATCCTCGCCCCGGGGGGACCACCACCGTGTCGTCCGATCGGCCGATGCGGACGACGGCGGACCGGGCGTCCGGCGCCCTCGTCCCGGGTGAACGAGCCCGAACACCGGACCGGGACCCTCCCGCCGGGCAGGCCCTAACGGTCGAGACCGGCCACCGCACGGGCCGCCTTCAGACCGGACTCGACCGCGCCGTCGATACAGCCCGCCCAGCCGTCGGCGAGATCGCCTCCGGCGAAGACCAGCCTGCCGTGGGGACGCCGCAGCTCCCGGTGGGCCGTCGTCAGCGCGCCCGGACGGCGATTGCCCCAGCCGCCCTTGGCGAACGGGTCCCGGCCCCAGTCATGGGCCCGGTACTCGATCAGTTCGGCCTCCGGGACCAGCACCCGGACCGCCTTCTCGACCGCCGCGTGGTCGCTGATGTCCAGCCCCGGATCGACACTGAAGCCGACCATGATCTGACCGTCGTCCACCAGGGCGTGCGGCATCAGGGTGGAGATCGGGGCGCCCGCCGCGCCCTGGGCCAGGAACGGGCCCCGGTCGGTGGCCAGACGCAGCCAGAGCTTGACGCTGTCGGGCACCCCGACACCCGCCTCGGCCGTGGCGGTGTGCGCCCCGGGCAGCCCGGGGGTGAAGACGATGTCGGGCCAGACGTTGACCGGCACCGCGACCACGGCGCTGTCCGCGGTGAACCGCTCGCCCGCCCGGGTCGTCACCGTCACCCGGCGCCCGTCGTCGTCGATCGCGGCCACCGGGGTGTCGAGCCGGAGTTCGGTCCGGGCGTCGGCGAGTACGGCGTCGAGCAGCGCCCCCATGCCCGCCTCGGGCCGCAGACTGACCAGGGAGTAGTAGCCGTGGGTGGCCAGATCGCCCAGGGCCCACCACTGGGCCAGCATGGAGACCGCACCCCGGGTGCTGGAGCCGCCCAGTTCGGTGGAGAGCGCGCTCGCCACCATGGTCCGCTCGTCCTCCGTCAGCTCCAGCCGGTCCAGCCAGTCGGCGAGCGAGCAGCGGTCGAACTCGGTGAGCGCGTCGGCGCGGAACAGGGGGTCGTAGGGCCGGGGAAAGTAGCGGTCCGTACCGCGGAACACCCGGTTCAGCAGATCCGTGACCCGCGTCATGACATCGTCGGCGGGCAGGGCGAGGGGCTCCTCCTCGGTGGGGATCAGCACCTCCTCGGGCTCCTCGTCGCCCGTCACCGCCAGGCCGTAGCGGGTCAGCTCCGCCCAGACGTGCGGCTGGTTCCAGTGGATCCACGCGCCACCCAGCTCGACCGGCAGTCCGGCGAACTCCTCGGTCCGGATCCGTCCGCCGATCCGGTCCCTGGCCTCCAGCAGCAGCGTTCTGCGCCCCTGCGCCCGGAGTTCCCGTGCGGCCGTGACACCGGCGAGGCCGGCCCCGACGACGATGGTGTCGTACGCGCTGGTCATGATCTCCTCGTGACTGACTGACTGATCGACTGACTGGGCGGGTGGTGCCGGGGGTCGGCCCGGGGCGGGGCGACCGGTGGGGAGAGCGGGGGACGGGGGTGCGGGTGCCGTACGCGGTCCGGAGCGGGATCCGCCGGGGTGGGGTCAGTCCCGGCCGGGGCGGGCGAAGGCGAGTACGACGTTGTGCCCGCCGAACGCGAAGGAGTTCGACAGCACCGCCGTGCTCTCCGACTCCCGGGGCTCGGACCCGATGACATCGAGACCGACCGCCGGATCGAGGCTCTCCAGATTGGCGGTCGGCGGCAGCGTGCCCTGGCCCAGGGCCTGGATCGACGCCACGGCCTCGATCGCGCCCGCCGCGCCCAGGGAGTGCCCCGTCATCGACTTGGTCGCCGAGACCGGGATCCGGGCCGCCGCCTCACCCAGCGCCAGATGCAGCGCACGGGCCTCCGACGCGTCGTTGAACGGGGTCCCGGTGCCGTGCGCGTTGATGTACGACACCTCGTCCGGGGTCAGCCCGGACGAACGGAGCGCCGCCGTCAGCGCCCGTGCCGCCGACGTACCGTCCGGGTTGGGCGCCACGATGTGATGGGCGTCGCAGGACCGGCCGTACCCCCGGAACTCGGCCAGCGGCGTCGCCCCCCGGGCGGCGGCGTGCTCCGCGTCCTCCAGGACCAGGACGGCGGCGCCCTCACTGAGGACGAAGCCGTCCCGGTCGGCGCTGAACGGACGGCTGGCCCGCTCCGGTTCGTCGTTCCGGGTCGACAGCGCCTTCATCCGGGCGAAGCTGGCCACGATCATCGGGGTGAGCGGCGCCTCCGCACCGCCCGCGAGGACCACATCGGCCTCCCCCGCCATGATCATCTGATGGGCCGCCACCAGGGACTCGGCGCCACTGGCACAGGCCGTGACCGAGGTGGTGCAGGGCCCGGTGAGACCGTGGTGGATGGCCACCCACGCGGCGGTGCTGTTCGCCATCGACATCGGGACGAACCTGGCCGGAACGGCCGAGAGCCCCCGGTCGAGAAAGGCCCGGGAACTGTCCTCGATACTGGACGCCCCGCCGCAGCCGGTCCCGATCGAGACCCCGATCCGCGCCGGGTCCTCCGCCGCCAGATCGAGACCGCTGTCCTCGATCGCCAGCGCCGCCGCCGCAGCGCCCAGCTGGGTGCAGCGGTCGGTCGCCGCCCGCTCCCGCCGGGTCAGCGCCAGGTGTTCGGGCAGTTCGACCTCGCCGCCGATCCGGACCGGGAGATCCGAGGCGTCGAACCGGGTGATGGCCCGGACGCCGCTGCGGCCGTCCAACTGCCCCACATGGAAGTCCTTCGCCCCGACCCCGACGGGGGTCACCGGGCCGAGCCCGGTGACCACGACTCGGCGGGCGCTCACGCCGCGGTCCCGTCGGCGAGCCGCTGACGGCTCTCGATGAAGTCGACCACGGCCCCCAGCGTCGTCAGGGACCCGGCCATCGAGTCGTCCATGGTGATACCGAGCTGCTCCTCCATGATGGTCACCATCTCCACCATGTCCAGGGAGTCGAGTTCCAGGTCCTCCTTGAACCGGGCGGTACGGGTGATCTCCTCGGGCTGGAGGCCGAGGCGGTCGACCATGAACGCGATGATCTGCTCTTCGGCGCCGGCGGTGCTCATGATTGCGTGCTCTCCCGTAGGTCGTTGCGATGTCGTCGGATCGGTCCGGGCGGTGCTCCGCGCGACCGGCGTGATGCCGTGCGCCGCGCGGTCGGAACGGGTGGTGCGGATGCCGTACGAGACACGGTCGGCGGCCTCGTACGGCCCCGGCGGGCGGTGTCGGCGGCCCGCCGGGAGACGGGGCGTCGGGACGTTCAGGTCGCCGACGGTTGCCAGGCGCGGAGATCGCCGTGGAGGGCGAGGCTCTGGCAGACCGCGCCGACCGCCTCGACGAATCGATTCGCCTCGGCGCTGTCCAGGATCAGCGGGGGCTGGATCCGCAGCACCCGGTTCTGGTTCGCGGTGACGAACGTCAGGATCCGGTGGTCCCGGGCGAGTCCGCTGACGAACCGCAGACACATCAGATCGCCCATGGTGGACTCCAGCGCGCGGCCCGTCCTGGAGAGCGCCGAACGCAGCTCGTCCGGCAGGGTGTCGGCGAGCGCGTGCAGATCACCGGGGAAGCGGGTGAGCAGCTCGTCCGTCATGGTCCGGACCGCACCCGAGAAGTCGCCGTCGAACTCGATCGCGGACATCAGGCCGATACCCCGGACGTCCTTGACGAAGCCGTACGGCTCGCACGCCTTCCGCAGCCCCTCGCGCAGTTGCTCCCCGACCTCGCGGGCGTGCCGCGGCAGATCCTCCTCGATCAGTACGTCGAGGGTGGCCAGTCCCGCCGCGGCGGCGAAGTTGCCGCCGCCGAAGGTGGAGGAGTGCAGCATGGCCCGGTTGGTGCTGCCGTACGCCGCGTCCCACAGTTCGGCGCTGCTCAGGGTGGCCGCGATCGGTACCAGACCGCCCGAGAGGGACTTCGCGATACACAGCACGTCCGGGTCGAGCCCGTCGTGCTCGGCGGCGAACAGGGCCCCGGTCCGGCCGAGTCCGGTCTGGATCTCGTCCAGGACGAACGCGGCACCGGCCCGGCGGCACAGCTCACGGGCCGCCTTGAGATAGCCGTCCGGCGGCAGGATCACCCCGCCCTCGCCCTGGACCGGCTCCACGATGAACGCCGCCGCGCCCTCGATCGCGTCCCGCAGCGCGTCCAGATCGCCGTAGGGCACGGCGACCGTGTCGGGCAGCAGGGCCCCGAACGGCTCCCGGTGGCTCGCCCGGCCGGTGACCGAGAGCGCGCCGAGGGTCTTGCCGTGGTAGCTGTTGTCGGCGTGGACCAGCCGGGTCCGGCCGGTACCGGCGCGGGCCACCTTGAGCGCCGCCTCCACCGCCTCCGTACCGGAGTTGCTGAAGAACACCCGGTCCAGCCGGCCCGGCGCCAGATCGCTCAGCCGCTCCGCCAGCTCGGCGGACTTCGTCGGCATCGAGACGTACTGGACGAAGGTGGGCGTACCGGTGTCGAGGAAGCCGCGCAGGGCCTCGGTGACCCGGGGATGGTTGTGGCCCAGATTGAGACAGCCGTAGCCGCCGACGAAGTCCAGGTACTCCACCCCGTCGGCGGTGGTGAGCCGGGTACCGGAGCCCCGGGTGAAGACCCGGTCCAGGCCGTGGGCCGCGAACAGCCGCGCCATCGGCGGGTTCACCCGGTTGCGGAACCGGCGTACGGTCGCCGGGGCGGTGTCGTCGCCGGACCCGGCCGCCCCCGCGGCGGCCGTGCCCGGGGCGCCCGTGGCCCGCGCTGTTCCGTCGCTACCGGTGCCCCGGCGGGCGGCCGGAGGCCGGAAGTAGGGGGCGAGCCGGAGGATCTCGTCGTCCGCGAGCGGACGGCCGAAGGAGGCCAGCGGCACCGGTACGAAGCCGTGCTTGGCGGCCAGCGCGCCGATGGTCCGCACCCGGTCCAGATCCAGCTCGCGGCCGAGGGAGAACGACTCCGCCCGGCCCTCCAGCGCCAGCACGACGGTCTCGGCGAGACAGCCGTTGAGCTGCCGGGTGGGGCTGGGCAGACTGCCGTCGCCCACCAGGACCTCGGGCACGGCGCTGACCAGACCGCCGTCGACGACCACCACGTCCTGGTCGTCGCGGGGCGCCTCGGCGACGTCCCGGGGCAGCGCCACATCGACCACGATCGTGCCGGGCCGCAGCTTCTCCGGGGCCACCAGACCGCCGACGGACGAGGCGCAGACGAAGACCCGGGTCCGCTCCGAGCAGAGCGCCACGTCGTCCACCAGCCGGACCCGGCCGTGGTCCGCCGGATCGAGATGGCGGAGCAGCGACTCGGGCGACCGGTTCCCCTGACGGCACACCAGGTCCAGCTCGAACCCGTCGGCCAGCAGCAGTTTCGCCACCGCGAGCCCGATGGAGCCGGGGTAGCCGACGACGGCGATCCGGGTGTCCTCGACCGGCAGCCCGAGCAGCCGGACGACATGCCGGACCTCTTCGTGCGCCGCGTAGACGGTGAGGGAGTTGCCGCTGGTCACCGGGATGCCGACCTGCTGGGCCGTCCACAGCCCGCGGTCGCCGACGATGGAGGTCGCCCCGCCGAGCCCGGCGAGTACCGCGCCTTCGGCCCGGAGCTTCTCCACCTCGTCGGCGACCATCCGGCGGGCCGTCGTCGGCCGGGTCAGCAACTGCTCGGCGGTGTACGGGAGATACCGCACCCGGCCCGCGCAGCGCGCCCCGGTCGGCGACGTCACCGACCGGAACAGCGGGAAGGGGACGCTGTACCGGTTCCGCTCCGGGGGCGCCGGGGCGTCGCGGTGGTCGTCGACCAGCCGGTTCAGCAGGTCCATGCCGCGGACCTGGTTGCGGTGGCCGGTACTGATGGGATGGGCCAGGAAGCCGAAGGACGTGACGGGGTCGCCGCCCGGGGCGCGTACGGCCGGGTCGGGTGAGTCGGGGGACAAAGCAGTGCCTCCGTAAGGGGCCGGGCACACCGCGGGCACGGCGGTGGGCACGAGGGAGTACGGAATCGGGACGGGCGGGGCGGGACGGGTGCGGGTTACGCGCCGTTCGCCGGGTAGGCGGACCTGGCCGTCGCCCGGATGACGGTGAGACTGAGGTCGGACAGCTCGTCGCGCTGCCAGCCGTGCGCGGAGAGCAGACTGAGACCGTCACCCTCGTTGTTGTGGGCGATGGGCACCGAGCAGATGGTGACGGTCTCCCGCCGGGTGAGCCAGTCGCCGAGGTCGGTTCCGGCCACGTCGGGCAGATGCCGGTGGCGTACGGTCAGCCCGCTGAACGACCGGGTCCACTCGGGCTCCAGCAGATGGAGTACCTGGGTCTGCCGGCTCATGGCCGCGTCGGTACGCCCCTCGTGGTAGGTCCGGATCACGGAGTGGCCGCCGTCGATCAGCCGGAAGACGGTGACATTGCCGCGCAGGGGCCGCCCGTAGAGGCAGACCTGCTGGACCAGGGTGGGCACGATGTCCGGTACCAGCGCCGAAGCGCCGTCGCCGATGAAGGCGAGAACGTTGTCGTCCCGGGTCAGGGCGATCGCCGGGATCGCCTGGAGGGCGTCGCCCATCAGCGCCCGCCCGTACCAGCCGGAGAAACCGGGGCCGGTCCTCGGGAGGTTGCGGACCGCGGAGAGCCCGCCCCGGCCGACGTCGTAGACGCCGGTGTAGGTGTACGACTCCTCGGTGATCAGCCGCTCCAGCACCCCGCCGAGCCGGGCGAAGAAGTAGTTGGCGCTCATCGGCAGTACGGGGAGTTCGTGCAGGGCGTCGGAGGCGCTCTCCCGGGCCTCGGTGAGGGCCGAGGCCCGCCGTTCGAGTACGCCCGGGTCGACGTCCAGCCGTTCCCGTACCGCGGTGAGGAAGTCCAGGGCGTCGGCGCGTACCGGCAGATCCGCGTAGGGCGCGATGTGCTCCGGCTCCCGGGTGACCTGGGCGATCCGCAGGGACCGCTTCAGCACCCGGGGCGAGAAGGGCGTGGCCGCCTCGGCGATCCGGCTCTTGAGGAAGAGCAGGGACTGCTGGTCCCGGGCGCGCAGCCGTCCGTTGTCGTGGAGGTAGTCGTGGACCCGGGCGGAGAAGCCGTACACCCCGAGCGTGCCGAGGTATTCGGGGACGACGGCGCCGTCCCGGTAGCGGGCCACGGAGCCGGGCCTGGTCAGGGAGTCCGCCAGGGCGATCCCGGCCCTCCGGGCGATCTCGTGGACCAGCCCGGACTCCTGGGGGCCGAGGCTGCCGCACTGCCACAGCAGCCGGTCGGGGCCCCGGTTGATCTCGTCGACGACGGGGGCGAGTTCGTCCTCGCGGACGACGGTGACGGTCGGCCGGGCCGGGGGTGTCGCGGCGGCGGCCGCGCGCTCGGCGGTGGTCTCGTCGGCCGGGGCCTCCAGTACGGAGGGGGTGACCAGCAGGACCACCGGGCCCCGGTCCTCGTGGTAGGCGGCGAACGCCTCGGCGAGACCGGCGTCGAGCCGTTCGGGCGCGTCGAGATAGACATGGGGTACGCCGCGGGCGGCCAGCACCGCCCGGGAGTCCTCCGCGCCGTGGACGGTGCCCTGGAACGGGAACCAGGCGGTGGCGGGGGAGTCCGCGCAGACGATGAAGCCGCGGGCCCGGGCGTCCCGGAGATTGGCCAGGGTGCCGCGGAACTCGTCGACCATGCCGCTGGTGACGACGGTCAGGAAGGGCGCCCCGTCGAGCTGCCAGCGGGCGAGGGCGCCGCAGGCGAGACTGTGCTCGCTCGGGCCGCGCAGTACGGGGTTGCCCGCGGCCTCGGCGAGCCCGTCGAGATCGCGGATGGTGCCGGAGACCACCGAGCCCGTGTAGTAGTGCAGCCCCCAGGAGTTGCCGGAGCACGCGGTGAGGAAGGCGTGCAGGGCGTGGGCCAGGGCGGCGGGCGCGGTCCGGGCCGCGCGGGCGGCGGCACCGGCCAGACAGCGCTGGATGTGGTCGGCGAGCTGGCAGACCACATCGGCGGTATGGGCCCAGGGGTCGTCGGGGATCTGCCGTAAGTGGTACGGGCGGGCCACCAGCAGACCGTCGTCGGAGCCGTCCTCCGCGTAGACCACGGTATGCCGGGCCGGGAGCCGGTCGCCGGGGCCGCCGCTCAGTTCGGCGGCGAGTTCGTCGAGGGCCGTGCCGACGGACTCCTCGAAGGGGGCGGTACTCAGCCCGGCGCCGCCCGCGTCGACCAGGACCAGCGGTCCCACACCGGCGTCCGCTCCGGTGTCGGTGATGGTCCCGGCGGCGCGGGCCGCGTCGGCGGGGGTGTCGGCGGTGATCAGATGGAGTCCGGCGGTGGGCAGCGCCGCCGAGAGGAAGCGGCGGGCCTTGCCGAGGATGGCCCGGTAGGCGTCGGTCCCGCCGGGGTCCGCGGGACCGGCCGGTGCCGGTGGCGCGGTCGGTCCGCCGTGGGTGCTGTCGAAGTGCCGGTCGGAGTCGTCGGTGAGATCCGCGAGCGCCTGTCGCACCGCCTGGTGGAAGGTGTCGCGTTTACCTATGGAGAAGATGAGAAGTCGGGGTCCGGGACAGCCGGACACATCGTCGGAATGCATGGCACCCACGCTCTGAACCTCCGCACACAGATGCTACGAAGTGCATATGCGACCGCTGGGAGAGTCGCATTCGTACAGCGGTGACAAGGGATTGGGGAAAGTGGATCGTCCGGAAGGATTTCCGCACAAAGATTTGCCAAAGGAATGGAAAAAACTGGACGAGTTAGGGAGTCGGCGCCCCGAAGCTGTTCCAGGGGCCCGGGCGGCGGATTCTCAGCCGCGTGAGCCGGACCGTGGCGACGGTTTCCCGGCAACCCCCGAGCAGGGGTCCGTACCTGGTAGGACGTGCTCCATCCCGACGATCCCCCGTTCGGTCGTGGCGCGTTGTGCCTTCAAGGTGAGCAACCTTTGAGACCTTCGTCCTCGCCCCCCGGCGAGAACTCGTTGTATTTCTACTCTAGCGGACCGCTCCAGTCAAGTTAGACCCTCTACCCGAACGGCTGCCCCGCCAACCACGGAACGGGGCAACCGCTCGGGAACGAGACCGAAAATCAACCGTCCCGGAGGCCGGCCTTGTCATGGAACTTCCGCAGCGGTCCCGGTGCCCACCAGTTCGCCCGGCCCATGAGTTTCATGAACGCCGGGACGAGGATGCCCCGGACGAGCGTCGCGTCCACCAGGACGGCCAGCGCCAGCCCGGCGCCGAGCAGCTTCAGCAGACTCAGCCCGGAGGTCGCCAGCGCCGCCAGGACGGTGGCCACGATGAGCGCGGCGGCGGTGATGAGCCGCCCCGTGTGGTCCATCCCGAAGGCGACGGCCCGGGTGTTGTCACCCGTCACCAGGTACTCCTCGCGGATTCTGGAAAGCAGGAAGACGCTGTAGTCCATGGAGAGCCCGAAGGCGATACAGAACATCAGCAGCGGCACGGTGACTTCCAGTTGCCCGGTATGCACGAAGTCGCCCACCAGCCACTTGAGGTTGCCGTCCTGGAAGACGTAGACCATCGCGCCGAAGGACGCCGTGAGGCTGAGCAGATTGAAGACCAGCGCCTTGATCGGCACGACGACACTGCCCGAGAAGAGGAAGAGCAGGACGAACATGCTGAGGGCGATGATCCCCGCCGCCCAGGGGATCCGGTCGATCAGCGCGCTCTTGGTGTCCACCAGGGTGGCGGCGTCGCCGCCCGCCAGCCGCTTCGCCGGGGCCTCGACGTCCCGGACGGCCTTGACGTGCTTCTCGCCCGCGGCGGAGTTGGAGTCGACATCGGCGACCACGGAGATCCAGGTGCCCTTCCCGTCGGCGTACGCGGCCGACGCCGGTCCCGGTGGCGCGATCTGACGCCCGCCGCTCCAGGAGCCCAGGACGCTGTCCACCCGCTGGGTCTTCTCGATCCGGGAGATCCCCTCGACGTACCGCGTCAGCGCCTGCTTCTCCGCGGCGGGGTCGAGCGACGGCAGGACCACGGTCACCGGGGCCGTGGCGGCCCGGTCGAACTCGTCCCGTACGGTGTCCGCGGCCACCTGGGCGCTGGCGCCCTTGGGCAGGATCCGGTCGTCCGTCATACCGAATCTGGCATGCCCGAACGGCAGGGCGAAGAGCACCAGGATCACGACCACCGCACCGCCGATCAGGACCGGACGGCGCATCACCTTGACGGAGAGCCAGTGCCAGACGCCCGCGCCCTCCTTCTTGGCGCCGGGCATCCGGCGGCGCAGCGGCGCGAAGATGTCGAGCCGGTCGATCCGCCGCCCGATCAGCGCCAGCAGGGCCGGCAGGATCAGCAGTGACGCCAGCGCCGCCAGCACCACCACGGCGATACCGGCATACGCCAGCGACTGGAGGAAGTAGACCGGGAAGACCATCAGGGCGGCGAGGGAGATCGCCACGGTGAGCGCGGAGAACAGCACGGTCCGGCCCGCGGTGCGCAGACTCTCCACGATCGCCTCGGTGACCTCCCGGCCCCGGTCCAGCTCCTCCCGGTAGCGGGTGACGATGAAGAGGCTGTAGTCGACGGCCAGTCCGAAACCGAGCGCCGTACTGACGTTCATCGCGAAGATCGACACATCGGTCATCTCGGCCATCACCCGCAGTACCGCGAGCGTGCCCACCACGGAGACGATGCCGACGACCATCGGGAGCGACGCGGCCACCAGGGAGCCGAAGGCGGCCAGCAGTATCAGCAGGGTGAGCGGCGCCGCCAGGAGTTCGGCCCGGGTCAGATCCTCGGCGCTCTGCCGTTCGATCTGGTCGTTGATCGGGGCGAGCCCGGTCGCGGTGACCTTCAGCGGCCCCTGCTCGCCGGTGACGTCCGGCTGGAGTTCGTAGGACTTCTGGGTGAACTCGTCCTCGGTACCGCCGAGTTTGATCAGGATCAGCGCCGTACGGCCGTCCTTGGAGCGGAGCGCCGGATCCTTGGTGGTCCAGTACGAGTGGGCGAAGACGACCCCGGACTCCTTGCGGATCCGCTCGGTCAGCTCGGCCCCGGCGCGGGCGGCGGCGGCCTCCTCGACCGGTCCTTCGGCCTCGGCGACCAGGATCATATTGGGCGAACCGGCCTTGAAGCGGTCGCTGAGCAGATGTTCCGCCCGGGCCGATTCGGAGGTCTCGGGGGTATAGCCGCCGCTGGCGAGGTGTGGTGCGACACCCGCGCCGAGCAGCCCGGCGGCCACCGTGAGGATTCCGACGATCAGGAAGACGGGGACCTTCCGCCGGACCAGCAGCCGGGCCGTCCTGGCCAGCCAGCCCTGCCGGGTTAAGGGGTCGATGCCGTCGTTCACCGGTGTTCTCCCGCCGTCCTTGCCGGGGCGGGGCTGTGCAGAAAGAGCCATGGGCTCTCCCCCAGAGATCTCGGGGCGGGCGCGGTGATAGCCACGAACCGCCGCTTTCGGGGACTGGCCCGGACCGTCGCCGGGCAGTGGTTGATCACGGCGCGGCGATCGTGGAGCCGCCGCACCCAGAGGGCTGTGCCCGGCACGGGGAGCGCCGGGCACCGAGGAGATGTCAGTTGTGAGTCGTCGTGCGGAGGAGGGCCGGTCAGTCGACCCGGATGAGATCGCGGGTGAGCGCCGCGTGCACCCAGTCGGCCCACTGCTGCGTGGTCCAGCCCCGCTCCGTCACCAGAAGGTGGTAGATCTCGGGCCCCAGCAGGCCGTAACTGATGTCCACGGCCCGGTCGAAGGTGAGGTCCGTGGGGAGCTGCTCCTTCTCGGCCAGCGCCTTCATCAGTACGGTCTGCACCTCCAGCCGCTGCTCCTTGTTCCGCTCCCACAGCGGGGCGACGTCCGGATGCGAGGCGGCGGCGGTACGCAGCACCTCCAGCAGTTCGCCCACCCGCTCGTAGATCTCACGGGCGGCGGCGACCTGGTGGCGCAGCTGGGTGGAGGGGTCGCCCGCCGACATGGCCTGCTTCACCCAGGAGCGTTCCAGGGTGGGGATGGGCTCGTCGTCACCGGCCACCCGGATGTCGACCAGCTCTTTGAGGATCGTCTGCTTGTTGCCGAACTTGAAGTAGATGGTCTGGACGGCGACCCCGGCCTCGCGGGCGATCGACTCGATCGTGGTGCTGCCGTAGCCGTTGTCCTTGAAGAGGCGGAGTGCTGCGTCGAGCACCCGGTTCCGGGTTTCCTCCGCTTGGCGCCGTCTCGTCCCGGGCTTGGCTGTCACGACTGCACCATCCGTTCATTAGAGCTAAGATCTAGAGTAATACTACACAAGGTTGTTCCGTGGGGAGGCAGGTATGGTCGCAGAGCCTGATATACAGACGGGTGAGCGGGTCGAAAGGGTGCCCAAAGGATTGGTCCCCCTGCTCACCACCGGCATGGGGCTGGCGATGTTCGTCCTCTTCGCCCTCGGTGCCCTCGGACCGTCACTGCTGACGGAACTCGATATCTCGCGGTCCCAGTTGGGCACCCTGACCGCGCTCGCCTTCGGCACCGCCTCACTCCTCTCCCTCTACGCCGGGCACGTCACCGATCTGCTCGGCGGCCAGCGGACCCTGGTGGCCATGCTGGTCACCGTCGCGATCGCCTTCACCGCCCTCGCGGCGGGCGGCAGCTACGGGTGGCTGCTGGTCGCGCTGGTCCTCGCCGGAGTGGCGCAGGCATTCGCCAACCCGTCCACCAACCGGCTGATCGCCACGCATCTGCCGCCGCCGCGCAGACCCGCCGCGATAGGAGTCAAGCAGTCCGGCGTCCAGTTCGGCGCCTTCGCCGCAGGTCTGCTGATACCTTCCCTGGCCTCTGCCCTCGGGTGGCGTACCGCCCTCGCCCTGGTCGTCCCGGTCGCCCTGGCCGCCGCCGTGGTCGCCGCCCGACTGCCCGCCGACCGTCCCCAGGGCGAGCGGCCCGCCGGGAGCCTCCTTCCTGAGGCCCCCAACGCGGCCGCCCGCTGGCTGATCGTCTACTCCCTCGGCGTGGGTACCGGACTCGCAGCCCTCAACACCTATCTGCCGCTCTACGCCCACGAGGAGTTGGGCCTCGGCGCCCGGACGGCCGGTGCCCTGGTCGCCGCGCTCGGCGCCGCGGGCATCGTGGCCCGGGTGCTCTGGACCCGCTACAGCGGCCGGCTCGCCGATATCTCCGTCGCCCTGGTGACCCTGGCGGCCGTCGCAGTCGCCTTCGTGGTCCTGATCCCGCTCGCCGAATCGGCCACCGCCCTCGTCTGGGCCGGAGCCATCGGCCTCGGCGGCTCGGCCGTCGCCGCCAACGCCGTCTCCATGGTCGCCGTCGTCCGCAGCCCCGCCTTCGGCGCCACCGGCCATGCCTCCGCCCTGGTGTCCATGGGTTTCTTCGGCGGCTTCGTGGTCGGCCCGCTCACCTTCGGACTGCTCGCCGACGGCTCCGGCGGCTACCCCGCGGGCTGGGCCATGGTCGGCGTCGCCTTCCTCACCTCCGTCGTCTGCGGCTTCCAGGTACGCCGGACGGTGCGCGGATGAGCGGCCCGACCCGGCTCGAAGGAACCGAGACCCCCTTACGCCCGGCGGGCACACTCTTCCGGCCGGTCGACGGCGGCTACGAACCCACCGGCCTCGCCATCGGCCCCTGGCACGCCGAACGGCTGCACGGCGGCGCCGTCGCGGCGCTCGCCGCCCACGCCGCCGCCGCCGAACTGGGCCCCGAACGGCCCCTGGCCCGGATCTGCGTCGACTTCCTCGGCCCCGTTCCCGCGGCCCCCCTGCGGATCGATGTCCGCCCGGTCCGCAGCGGCCGGAGCTTCGCCGCCGTCGACGTCACGATCACCGCCGACGGCACCCCCGTCGCCACCGCCGGGGTACTCGGCGTCCGCCGGGCCGCCACCGATCTGCCCCCGGGGCTGCCCGGTGAGCCCGCCGCCCCGCCCCGCGACGGCGGCTGGGCCGTCGCCGACCCCTCCGACCATCCCTCGTTCAACCGCGACGCCACCGAGACCGTCCTGGTCGACGACCCGGACAACCCGCTCGGCGCCACCGCCTGGGCCCGGCTCCGTACCACCGTCGCAGGGGAACCGGGCGCGCCCGAACAGGCCGCGATCGCCCTCGCCGACCTCACCCACGGCATCGGCGCGATCCTCCCGCCCGACCTCTACCGCTGGACCAACCTCGATCTGACGGTCCACCTGATCAGGCCGCCGGTGGGCGAGTGGATCGCGCTACGGGCCCGGACCCGGCCCGGCGTCATCGGCCGGGGCGTCGCCGAGGCCGTACTCATCGACACCGCGGGGGAGTTCGGCACCGCCGCGCAGACCCTGCTCATCACCAAGGAGTGAGCCGCCGGTGACCCACGAGAACCATCACCACGCGATGACCGACGGCGGATCCGGCGCAGGATACGACGGCCGGGCCGCCGCCGACCGGATGATCGAACGCGTCCGCCGGACCGCCGACGAGGTCGGCGAGCGGTTCCCCCTCTACGCCGACCCCGCCACCGGCGTCTGGACCACCACCCGCCGGGGCTCCTGGACCGGCGGCTTCTGGGCCGGGCTGCTCCGGCTCACCGCCGCCCGCACCGGTGACCCCGCGGACCGGGCACGCGCCACCGCCACCACCCGCCGACTGCGGGAGCGCGCCGCCGACGACACCGACACCCGGGGCATGACCTTCTGGTACGGGGCCGCCCGCGGCACCCTGCCCGGCGAACCGGCCGAGGCAGCGGAAACGGCGGAGACGGTACGGGAGGGCGCGGCGGCGCTCGCCGCCGCCCGCCGCCCCGACGGCTCCGGCGGCGAGTACATCCCCCTCGGCTCGGCACTCGGCCACGGCGAACGCGGCACCACGACCCTCGGCGTCGACGCCGCCGCCGCCGTGATCTCCCTGCTCGCCCGGGCCGGACGGACCCACGGCGAACCCGGCTGGGAGAAGCTGGCCGAGGCCCACGCCACCGCCGTACTGACCCACTGCGTCACCCCCGACGGCACGGTCCTGGCCACCGCCCGGCCCGGCGACCCCGCCCCCGCCGGCCCGGCCCACCCCGGCTGGCCCCGCGGCCACGCCTGGGGCATGGCCGCCCTCACCACCGCCGCCCGGTCCCTGCGCTCACCCGCCCCCGTCTTCCTCGAAGCGGCCCGGCGCACCACCGACGTCTGGCTGGAGCGCACCGGGGGGACCGTACCGCCGTGGAGCTTCGACGACCCCACGGGCCCCAGGGACACCTCGGCCGGGGCGATCGCCGCCGAGACGATGCTCCGCCTCGCCGACACCCTCGACGGACCCGACGCCGTACGGTACCGGCGGGCCGCGCACCGGCTGATCGCCCGGCTGGTCGAGGACCACCTCGGCCGGCCGGGCCCGGCGGAAGGAGCGCCCCCAGCGGGGGCCCTGCGGGACGGCTGCTACGACATGGCCACCGGGACCGCCGTCGCCCACGAACTGATCTGGGGCGACTACTTCCTGCTCGCCGCACTGCTGCGCCCCGCCCCCACCGGGTGACCCACCGAAACGGCGGGTGCCGGTACGGAGACCCGTACCGGCACCCGCCGGACCACCCGCCGTCGCGGCGGCGGCCGTCAGAACACCTCCACCACCGTGTCGGGACCGGTGGCGAACGGCTTCAGCAGCCGCTTGGCGACCGTATGGGCGTGCAGCTCGTCCGGACCGTCGTAGATCCGGGTCGCCCGCGCCCGCCGGTACATCCGGCTGATCGGGGTGTCGTCGATCAGCCCCTCGGCGCCGAACACCTGCACCGCGCGGTCCAGCACCTGACAGAGCGCCCGGGACGCCAGCACCTTCGCCGCCGCGACCTCCACATACGCCCGCCGGCCCGCGTCCACCGCGGCGGCGGCCCGCAGCACCTGCGCCCGCGCCGACTGGATGTCCGTATACGAGTCGAAGACATGCTGCTGCATCAGCTGCTTCGCGGCCAGCGGCTCACCGAAGGCGCTGCGGGCATGCAGCCGGTGACCCATCAGATCGAAGGCCCGCATCGACTGGCCGAGCCACTGCACCGCGCGCAGCGTCCGGCCCAGATCGAGCCGCTCGCCCGCGACCGGGAAGCCCTTGCCGCGCTCGCCGATCCGGTACTCGTCCGGTACGACGACATGGTCGAACGCCATCTCGACATGGTCCCCGGTCGTCCCCAGCACCGACAGCTCCCGCACGATCGAGAAGCCCTCGGTGTCGGTGGGCACCAGGAACATGGTGAACGCCTGGCCGTTCGGCACGCCCAGCGGCTCCGTACGGCACATCACCGTGATGAAGTCGGCGTGCGCGCCCCGGCTGAACCACTTGCGGCCCCGGATCGACCAGCCCCCCTCGCAGGGCTCGGCCCGGGTCGTCATCAGCGACGGGTCCGAACCGGAGCGGCCCGGCTCCGACATCCCGTAACAGGGCATCACCTCACCGCCGACCAGACCCGGCAGCCAGCGCTCCCGGACCGGTGCCGCGGCGTGCCGGTGGAGCATCAGGGCGTCGAGGAGGTGTTCGGAGCCCAGGACGGCGGGGCCGAACTCGGACGCGCCCTCGGCCTCACCGATATGGACGTACTCGGCCAGGGAGAGAGCCCGGCCGCCCAGCTCCTCGGGATGGGCCAGCGCCCACAGCCCTTCGGCCTTCGCCTTCCCCTGGAGGTCGCGCAGCAGGGCCCGCGCCTCCGGGGTGCCGGAGGCCAGTACGGGCTCCGCCGGGAAGACCTCGTTCCGGATGAACTCCCGGACCTGACGGCGGAGGGCCGCGATGTGCTCGGGGAGGGCGAACGGATCCTGCACGGTGGTGCCGTCGCCTCTGTTGTCGATGTCGTCGGCGGAGTGAGTCAGCTGCGTGTTCATCGCGAATCTCGTCCTTCGGCCACGGGCTCAGGAGGCGGGGGAGTCGGCCGTCAGCGCGGCCTTCAGTACGTGCTTGTCGACCTTTCCGGCCGGGCTGATGGGCAGCTCGTCGAGGACCACCAGCCGCTCGGGCAGCTTGGCCCGCTCCAGACCGCGGTCCTCGAAGAGATAGCGCCGCAGCTCGTCCAGGTCCGGCACCGGCTGACCCGGCAGCGGCACCACCCAGACACAGACCTGCTCGCCGAGCCGCGGATGCGGAATACCCAGACAGACGGCGCTCTTCACCGCCGGATGGGTGTTGACCAGCGCCTCGACCTCGGCGGGGCTGATGTTGAGCCCGGCCCGGATGATGATCTCCTTCTGCCGGCCGGTGATGTTCAGCCGCCCGTCGTCGTCGATCCGCCCCAGGTCGCCGGTGCGCACCCAGCCGCCCTCGGTCCGGTAGAGCGCGTCCAGCTCGGGGGCGTTGACATAACAGAGGGGAGTCATCGGGCCGCGCGACCAGATCTCCCCGATCCCGCCCGGCGGCACCTCCGAGCCGTCCTCGGCGGTGATCCGGATCGTGGTGACATCGGGGTTGGGGCGGCCCGCCGTGCTCTGCACGGTCTCCAGATCGTCCTCGATCTGGGTATGGCAGTTGACCCCGTCGGCCGATCCGTAGAGATTGACGAAGGCGCAGCCGAAGGCCCGTACGGACTCCTCGACGGTACGCGGATCCACTCCGGCGCCCCCGCAGACCAGCCCGGTCAGGGACGAGGTGTCCACCCGGTCCGCCGCGTCGCCGCCGAGCCGGGGGTCGGCCAGCATCTCCTGGAACATCGTCGGCACGCCCATGATGTGCGTCGGCCGGTGCACCCCGATCAGCCGGACCGCCTCGGCGGAGCTGAACCGGGGCATGAGGACCAGACTGCCGCCCAGTACCGCGAGGGTGACGAAGGTGCCCGTGGAGCCGAACGACGACGCCAGCGGGACCATGAACATGATCCGGGGCGGTCCTTCGCCCCGGACCAGCGACCTGACGAACGCGCCCCGGCCGCCGGCCAGCGCGTTGTGCGAGTAGGCGACCATCTTCGGCTCGGCCTCCGAGCCGGAGGAGACCAGGATCCGGGCGACCGAGTCCGGGTCGGTCTCGGGCAGCGCCGCGGGCGGCTCGGGCAATTCGGCGAGCAGTGCGTCGACGGAGCGCATCCCGGGCAGCGGCTCGCCGGTGACGAAGACCTCCCGCAGCTCGGGCAGCTCCGGCCGCAGCTCCTCCATCAGCGCCCCGTAGTCGGTCTCGCCGACCTGACGGGTGATCACCGCGACGGTGGGGCGGGCCCGGCGGAACATGGCGTAGGTGTCCTGCCGCCGCCGGCCGATGGGGTACGGCAGCCCGATCGCGCCCACGGCGGCGACGGCCAGGTCCACCGCGCAGGCCAGCCGGCCGTTGCCCAGATTGACGGCGACCACGTCGCCGGGCCGGGTGCCCGCGTCGAGCAGCGCGCTCGCCAGGCCCAGCGCCGTACGCTCCAGCTCCGCGTAGCTCATCACGCCTTCTCCGTCGAGGACGGCGGGGGCGTCGGGCCGGGCGGCGGCGTGTTCCTGGAAGAGGGCGAACAGGGACTTGCCGGGGTACCGGCCCTCCGCGGTCCAGCGGGCGCGGAGCTCGGCGGGCACCAGGTCGTGGAAGACGGTGGCGGTCATGCGTCGAACCTCCAGGGGGCGGTGACGAGGGTGCACTCCTGACGGGTGAGGGCGCGCCGGGCGGCCGGCGTGTCCGGCAGGGCCGTCAGATCGGTGGCGACGGCGGTCGCCGGGACGCCCGCGGCGTCGAGTCCGGCCACCCACTCGGCGGTGGGCCGGGCGGCGAGCGACCGCGCCACCTCGGCCCGCAGCCGCTCCTCGGTCAGGGCGGTGTCGAGGCCGAGGGTCCGGCAGAGCCGGCCGACGGCGGTGTGGGAACGGGCCGACAGGGCGAGCCAGCCGTCGGCGGTGGCCCAGGGGCCGTCGAGGACCGGGGCGGCCGTGTTGCCGCAGCCGGGGGCGTGCCGGTTCCTGGGCCGTTCCAGGACGTCGTACTGGAGCACGGTCGAGGCCGACAGTAGGGACGTGTCGACCCGGAGTCCGCGTCCGTGGCGCTCCCGCCACAGCAGTCCGGCGATCAGCCCCTCCGCCGCGACCAGTCCGCCGAGTACGTCGATGAGCGTCATCAGGGACGGCCGGGGGGCGCCGTCGACGGCCATCTGCTCGGCCAGGCCCGAGTACGCCTGCGCCATGAAGTCCGTACCCAGGGGCGGGTTGTCGCCGAGGGCGTCGCCCCAGCCCGACGAGTAGCCGTAGACGAGCCGGGGGTTGACCTTCAGCAACTGGTCGGAGTCGAGTCCGAAGACGGCGGCCTTTCCGGGCGCCCAGTTGTGGAGGAAGACATCCGCCTCCCGGACCAGTTCGACTACGGAGGCCCGGCCCTCGGGGGACTTGAGATCGGCCCAGAGCACTTCCTTGCCCCGGTTGAGGGCGATGAAGCGGGCGGAGCAGTCGCCGACCATCGGCGGCATACCGCGCAGCGGATCGCCGTCCAGGGGTTCGATCCGGACCACCCGGGCGCCGAGCAGCCGAAGGACCAGGGTGGCCATCGGGGCCTGGATCCGGCGTCCGGCCTCGACCACGGTGATCCCGCGCAGCGGCTGGTCGGCGGTGGGCGGTACGGCCCCGGGCGCCTCGGGCGCCGGGTCGTCGGACGGGGTGAACCGCCAGGGCCCGGGCACCTTGCCGTCGACCAGCGCGTCGCGGTCCTCCCGGCGTTCGTCGACGGTACGGATCCGGCAGACGCTCATCCCGGTCCGCTCGGCGATCGCGGTCAGGGTCGCGAAGTCGTGCTCGGCGACGGCGGGGGCCAGGGTGGCGGGCAGCGGTGAGACCGCCTTGGGGTAGCGCATCACGAAGGGCTGGTAGGCGCGGCGCACATCCTGCACGGGGACGCCGAGTTCGGCCCAGAACGCCTGCCAGGGCCGCTGGTCGAGGGCTTCGATCTCGAACAGGACCCCGTCCCGGCTGCGGAACGGCGGCCCGTTCTCCGGGGCGTCCTTCGGCACGATCTCGTCGTCGTCGGCGCTGGCGGCGGCCAGGTACTGGGAGATCGTCAGCAGACCGGCGTGGGTGACGGTGGTGCCCACCGAGGTGATCCCGGTGCCCCGCTCCCGGGCGACCAGGGCGGCCAGGACGCCCTGGGCCGCGATCACACCCGAGCAGGCGGAGGCGTAGTCGACGGGTATCCGGGTGGGGACGCCCGTCCGCCTGCCGTGGACGGCCATCAGACCGGCGGCGGCCTGGACGGTCGTCTCGTCGAGGACGCCGTTCGTGCCGGGATCGGACCAGTCGATACGACAGTCGAGCAGGGGGCCCGCAGAGCCCTGAGCCGTGAGGCGCAGGGCCTGGTCGGCCCCGTCGTCGTCGCGGACGACATCGGCGCCGAGGGCGGCGAGGTGACGCAGCAGGACATCCCCGGCGGGCAGACGCTCCGGGTAGGCGACGGTGAAGCCGGCCAGGGGGGCGGCCCGGTGGGTGAGCGGGCCTCCCTCGTGTGGTGCGGTGGTTTCTGAAGGGGCGGTGGCAGCCATGTGCATGCTGATCTCCTTCATGGTGTTGGGACCGGTGACAGCACGGGCGTGCGATGGGGGGAGACGGGTCCCGGCGGAGGCGCGGGGGTGCCCGTGAGCGGTGGCGTGACCGTTCCCGGCGTCAACGGCGGATCGGCCGGTGCTGGGGAGAGGGGGAACGGAGGTGGTACCGGCCGGCCCGGCCGGATCAAGGGGCGTCAGCGCCGCAGCGCGCCGACCGCCGGAGAGGTCCTGCGGACCAGGACATGGGGAGCGGCCGGGGGAGCGGGCCGGGCGTCGGCCAGTTCCAGGGTGCCGTCCGCCCGCAGCCGGGCGAGCCGGCCCGAGGCCAGCAGTGGATCGGGGTAGCCGGGCTGGGTGCCGCCTGGTGGCAGGGTGGCGCAGGAGAGCGCGCAGCCCTCGGCGCGGAGTTCGCCGACGATCCCCGGCGGCAGGGCGCGGCCGGACTCGTCCAGGATCCGGACCCGCACATTGGGCGCGGGGCGGCCGATCGGGGTGAACGGGTTGGCCGGGTCCCCGGCGGACTTCGCCGGTTCCGTGCCCGGCGGCGGCAGTTCGCGTACGGTCCACGGCAGTGGCGCGCCGTCCCCGCTGAACTCGGCGAAGAGCCGGGCCCCGGGGAGCCTCGCGGCATGCCGCTCCATCGGCCGGTCGCCGGCCGGTTCCCCGGTCAGGACGACGGCCCGGGCCCCGGGGGCGGCCGGGCGGTCCACGGCGGCCAGGACCCGGCCGTACTGCTCGGCGGTGAGCAGGGCGTCGGGCCGGGAGTCGCCGGTGAGATGGCGGGCGACGGAACGGTGGGCGTCCGCCGCCGCCGGATCGTGCCAGCGGAGCAGACCCCCGCAGGCGAAGGCCCACCACATGGCGGAGACGAAGACCGGGTCCCAGGGGCGGGCGCAGACCGCGATCTCCCCCGATGCCCGGCCGATCCGCCGGATCCTGGCGAGGGTCGCGGACCCCCAGGCGTCATGGGCGGAGAGCCGGGCGCCGGGGCGGCCCCGGTCCGGCGTGTCGACGAGGCAGTACGCGACGTCGGTGAAGCCCGAGCGGGGCAGGGAGGGCTCGGGGGTTGTCCCCTCCGGGCCCCGCTCGGGGGCTTGATGGGCCTGCCGCGCGGAGAGCGTGCGGCAGTACGGTTCCCAGGGCGCTACACCGGGCCCGTCCCCGAGGACGTAACGGGCCCCGCTCAAAGCGGTCAGCTCCCGGGCCCGCAGCCGGGTGACCCGGCCGACGGGCAGACAGACCGCGCCCGCCTTGAGTACGGCGAGCTGTTCGACGACCGCCCGGAACGGACGGTCGCTCACCACCACGACGGGCTCGCCGAGCTGGACGCCGGAGCGGACCAGCAGGCCCGCCAGCCGGGACGCCTGCGCCTCGACCTGCGCGTAACTGAGCCGGTGGTCCCCGGCGGCGACGGCGGTCGCCGCCGGTAAGGCGCGGGCGATCCGGCTGAAGGTGGCGTCGAGCGTGGTGGCCGGGACCGGGGCGAGGTTCTCGTCCCAGCGGGCCAGGTCCCGGGCGTCGTCCGGGGAGACCAGCGGTACGTCGCGGACCGTGGCCGCCGCCGTGTACGGGTGGTGCCAGGCGTGCCGGAGCCGGTCCGCCTGGCGGGCCGATCCGGTGACGGGTATCGCGATGGTCCCGTCGGCGCGGTGGAGGATCTCCAGCCGGACCTGTTCGGGCAGACCCGAACCGGCGTTGGCGGTGGTGGCGACGACCGATCCGGCGTCGCCCACGAGGTCGCCGGTGAGCCGGGCGGCCTCGGGGAGGGTGATGGTACGCGGCAGGACCAGCCGGCCGCGGTCGACTCCGTCGGCGCGCAGCCGGACGGCGCCGTCGACGGACTGACGGCCGAGGACGGTGAAGGCGATGGCGTGGATCACATGATGGAGCGGTCGGCCCCACTGGGCGGACAACGTAGCGAGTCTGGCTCCGCAGTCACCGGAGAGTTCCGGACAGTGACCGGGTGAGCTGCTGTCTCCTTGCATCTGGCGTTCCCCCTACTGCCATCAAAGGTCGCCATATGAATACTCTAGCGTCCAACTCCAGTCAAGGACGATCATTTTCCGCCGATGCTGATCAGCCTAGGTAGTCAAGCTCAGCTTGACTAGAGTGGAGCTTTAGAGGAAAGCTTTAGTTAATTTTAGTCAGTAGTGCGGAGGAGAGTCATGAGCGGTGTTCTCCAGGGGAAGAGGGCGGCACTGCTGCTCCTCACCTCGGTGGAGCTCGTGGTGTTCTTGGATGTGTCGATCGTCAATGTGGCGTTACCCGCGATCGGCGCGGCGCTGGGTCTGACGGTGGTCGGCCTGGCCTGGGTCGGCACCGCCTACCAGGTGACGTTCGGCGGGTTCCAGCTCGGTGCCGGACGGGCCACCGACATCCTCGGCCGGCGGCGGATGTTCCAGATCGGCCTCGCGGTCTTCACCTTCGCGTCGCTCCTCGCCGGACTCGCCGCCTGGGACTGGATGCTGATCGCCGCCCGCGCGCTCCAGGGCGTGGGCGCCGCCATCCTGATCCCCGCCGAACTCTCCCTGCTGACCGCGATCTTCACCGACCCGGCCGCCCACCGGCGGGCCTTCGGCTGGTGGAGCGCGATGGGCGCGGTCGGCGCCGCGGGCGGTGTGGTGCTCGGCGGACTCATCGTCGAACTGCTCAGCTGGCCGTGGATCTTTTTGATCAACGTCCCGATCGGTGTGGTCGGACTCTTCCTCAGCGGGCGGCTGCTGCCCGCGGACGACGTGCCGTCCCTGGCCGGGGTCCGGGCCCGGCTCGACGTACCCGGCATCGTCACCGGCACCGCGGCGCTGCTGCTGCTGGTCTATGTGGTCACCATCGCGGCCGAGGGCGACCTCGACGCCCTCACACTCCTGCTGGGCGTGGTCGGCGCGGCGCTCGCGGTCGCGTTCGTGGTGGTGGAGCGCCGCTCCGACGATCCGCTGCTGCCCTTCCGGTTCTTCCGCAACCCCGACATCACCGGCTCCACCCTGGCCAGCGTGATCGTGGGCGCGGCCCATGTCCCCGCCTTCGTCTTCCTGGCGCTCTACTTCCAGGAGGTACGGGACTACACCCCGCTGGAGAGCGGACTCGCGGTCCTCCCCATCGCCGTGGTCAATCTGATCGTCTCCCGGACCCTGATCCCCTCGGCGCTGGCGGCCTGGGGCCCGCGAATGGTCCTCACCCTCGGGATGGCCTTCCTCGCGGCCGGTCTGCTGATGATGAGCAGGCTCCCGGTCGGCGCCGACTTCCTGACGGACTATCTGCCCGCCGCCGTCGTCTTCGCCGTCGGACTGCCCGCCGTCTTCGTCGGCTCGACCATTCCGGCGGTCAAGGCCGTGGAGGTCCATGAGACCGGGGTCATCTCCGCCGTCGTCAACACCGCCCAGCGGATCGGCGCGGGCCTCGGCATCGCCGTACTCGCGGCCCTCGCGGAGGCCAGGACCGACGCCGTCGACGGCCCGTCCGACGCCTTCGCGGTCAACGAGGGCTTCCAGCTCGGCTTCCTCGGCGCCGGACTGCTCGCCGTGGTCGGCGTACTGATCGGCATCTGGCTGATCCGCCGCGGCCGGGCCCTGGACGAGCATTCGCCCGACACCCCGGCCGAGGACGACGAGACCATGAAGCCCGCCGACGCGGACGCCTGAACCCCGCGCGGCCCCCGGAGCCCGTGCCCGGGGGCCGCGCGGTCCGGCGCCTCCGCGACGGTCACGGCCCGGCAGTGCTGACGGGCCGGGCGATGTCGTCCGGTGATCGGTACGGCCGGGCGGCGCCGCCCTCTACACGTTGCCGGGCGCCGCTCTGCGGGCGTGCCACTCGCGGGCGATCTCGTCCAGGTCGAAGGGCTTGAGGCCCAGCGGCGGCCCCGGCGGGGGACGCAGCATCATCTGCTGGATCCGGGGGTTGATCTCCCCGACCAGTCGGCGGGCCGCCGACTCGGTCGGCGCGGCCCAGGCGGCGGCGAGGACGTCCTCGACCTCCTTGCGCAGTGCCAGCGTCGGCGGCAGCGACGAGAACCCCTCGCGGGCCATCTTCCGCTTGATCCACCAGTTCTCGTCGTACGGCGCCTCGACGGCCGAGGGCAGGGGCTCGCCGATGCCCGCCAGCGACGCGAATTCACCGCGTCGCTCCGCGTCACCGATCTGCCGGTCCACCCAGGACTCGAAACTCACGCCCGGCGGCTTGCGTTCCGTCATGCCCCCAGTGTCGCACCGGACCGGCGGAACGCCCCGGGCGAGACGGCGACCCCCGTACCCGTCGGCGGTCAGCCGTGGCACCATGCCGTGATCCATTCGCCGAAGGGGCGGACGGCAGGGGAGAGGAATACGGGTGCGGGAGAGCGACCGAACCGAGAACGGCACCACCGGCGCGGCGGCCGCGACGGCCGCGGAGAACAAGGGCCTGGACCGGGTACTGGCCCTGGGCACCGTATCGGCCGCGGCGGCCGTCTTCACCGCCGTCGTCGCCGGATACATGGCCCTGGTGGCGTTCGGGAACATCACCGACTTCGGCACCAACCGGGAGTTCGTCCGGCACGTCCTCGCCATGGACACCACCTTCCGGGACGACGACGTCATGTGGCGGGCCGTCGAGTCCCGTACCGTCGCCGATATCGCCTACGTCGCGATCATCGTTTGGGAGACCCTGACCGCCGCCGTACTGCTGCTCGCGGTCGGCTACTGGGCGCGGGGGCTGCGCCGGGGCGGCGATCAGCGCCGGGCCAGGCGGGCGAGCACGCTCGGGCTGCTGATGGTGGTGCTGCTCTTCGGCCTCGGCTTCGTCGTCATCGGCGGGGAGTGGTTCCAGATGTGGCAGTCCTCGGACTGGAACGGTCTGGAGCCCGCGGGCCGCAATGTGATGATCGCCGCGTTCGGCCTGGTGCTGGTCCAGCTCTCCGCCAACTCCGGCCGGGGAGAGGGAGCCCGCCCCGACACCACCTGACCCCGATCACGTGCCGATAGGGGAATACCGGAGTCCGCCCGGGTGTCGATCACACATACGACGTCCCGGGCTTCGGCCCGTCAACTCCCTTACGACACGGGCTCGTCGAGCCCGGGAACAGGCGGCAAGGATGAGGCGCTCCACCTTCCGGCGGCGAACGGCGGCGGCCGTCGTCGCGGTCACCACCGCCGCGCTCGCCCTGACCACGGCCCCCGGTACGGCGACCGCCTCCGGCGACGACCGCCCGCACCGCTGGACCGGGGCGTGGGGCGCGGCGCATCAGGCGCCGGTCGACGTGCCGGGCTGGCCGCGCACCTGGTCCGTCGACGGCTTCACCGACCAGAGCGTGCGGCAGGTCGTCCGGGTCGCCGCCGCGGGGGAGCGGCTGCGGATCCGGGTCTCCAACGAGTACGGCGCCCGCCCCCTGCGGGTGGTCGCCGCGACGGTCGGCCGGACCGGTGACGGTGCCGCGGTCCGGCCCGGCACCGTCCGGACCGTACGGTTCGGGGGCGATGACGGCATCGTCGTACCGCCGGGCCGCGAACTGGCCTCGGACCCGGTCGGGCTGCCGGTACGCGCCCTCGAACGGCTCACGGTCACCCTGCACTTCGCCGGTCCCACCGGCCCCGTCGGCTTCCACCCCGAAGGACTCACCACCACCTACCGCGCCACCGGCGACCGCACCCGGGACACCTCCGGCGGACCCTTCGCCGGAGAGACCGCCTACTCCTACTACGCGCTCTCCGGAATCGATGTCACCGGCGCCGAGGCCCGGGGCACGGTCGTCGCCTTCGGGGACTCCATCACCGACGGCTACGGATCGACCCCCGACGCCGACAACCGCTATCCCGACCAGCTCGCCGAGCGGCTGACCGAGGCCCGCTCCCGGCTCTCCGTCGTCAACTCCGGAATCAGCGGCAATCGGCTGCTCTCCGACTCGCCGTGCTTCGGAGTGAAGGCGAAGGACCGGTTCGGGCACGATGTGCTCAACCGGCCCGGGGTGCGTAAGGCGGTCGTCCTGCTCGGCGTCAACGACATCGGCGCCGCCGGTCTGGCGGACTTCGGCTGCGGGGTCGCCCCCGCGGTCACCGCGAGCCAGTTGATCGACGGCCACAAGGATCTCATCCGCCAGGCCCGGGCCCGGGGCGTCGAGGTCGTCGGAGCGACCGTCCTCCCCTTCAAGGGCACCGGGGACGGCTACTACACCGAGACCAAGGACCGGGTCCGGCAGGAGGTCAACCACTGGATCCGCACCAGCGGCGCCTACGACGCGGTCGCCGACACGGACCTGGCCCTCCGCGACCCGGCCGACCCGGCGCGGCTGCTGCCCGCCTACGACTCCGGTGACCACCTCCACCCGAACGACGCGGGACTCGACGCGCTGGCGGCCGCGGTTCTGCCGCATGTGACGGGGGATTGACCGGCTGTCACCGCGTGATAGCCGAAGTGACCGCCTGGCGCGATCAGGGGCGGGCAAATCGCCCCTCTCTCCTCGATGCCGTGGAAATCGGCGACCGCTTACGATGTATCGCGCCAACTCGTCATCGATGTTTCAATTCATGTTTTTGCCGTACAGGATCCCTCGCTCTTAACGTCATTCTCCGTCGCCTCGACCGAGGTGGCGGAGAGTGGGGATTCTTTATGTTCAATGGTGAAAGAGGCAGTCGCGCCGATCGCTTTTCCGCATTTCGTCGTTCCCGGCTGACAGGGGCTCTGGGCGCCTTCGCCGTCGCGGTGTCGCTCGTATCCTTCCAGGGGGCTTCCGCGCAGGCGGCCGGATCCGGGGGGTCTGCCAACTGTCAGCTGCCGCCCGGTCCGCTGAGCGTCATCGAGCTGCCCGCAGGGTCGTCGGTCATCGACTGCGATGCCGTCGGACGCGTCGTCGAGGACGGCGGTGTGGGGCTGACCGTTCCCGAGCCGGGGTACGGGGTCGAGGTCTCGGCCGTGTCCGTGTCGGGTCCCCCCGAGCACTTCGAGATCCAGGTGAGCGACGCGGGCATCATCTCCTACGACCTCCCCTCGGACGGCCTGACGCCCGCGGGTGGGGTCGACACCCCGGAGCCCGCCCCGCCCGTGGACGAGATCCCGGACACCCCGCCGGGCACCCCGGACACCCCGGACGGCGTGGCGGACATACCGTTGCCCGGTGCCACCCCGATCCCGGACACCGACAGCGCGGCGGCCCCGGGGGCATGCAGCACCAGCGCCTTCAAGAGCAACGGCCGGAAGGAGTACGGCACGTACAAGTGGTACATCGGCGACGGCGGCATGCCCGCTGGTCTGTCCCGGACTGACGCCAAGAATGCCTTCGCCGACGCCATCAACAACATCACGGACGGCTACAACAACTGCAACATCGTGAGCCTGGTCGGCCCCAACGCCAGTTACCAGGGGACCACGACGTTCGAGGCCGACATCAACAACAAGAGCCAGTGCACGGCCCGGGACAAGAAGAGCACCTGGGACGCGGGTGACCTCCACAACGACCACGCGGCCGTGACCTGCAGCTGGTTCAAGTCGCAGCCGCCCGCTCTGGCCGACGTACTTGAGGCTGATGTCCGGTACAACACCGCGGACACCAAATTCACCAACAATCCGACCAGCGGTTGCTCCGAGAAGATCGATATTCGGAGTGTCGGCACCCATGAGGCCGGGCATCTATTTGGCCTCGGGCATGTCACTGGAAATGCCAATGTGAATCAGACCATGTACTGGCAATCCTTTTGGTGCAGCACCGCTGCCCGCACGCTGGCCCGGGGCGACATGAACGGTCTCAACTACATCTACTGACGCACAACGCGGTCACGGGCGGCCGGGGGCGCCGTACGACTGCGCCCCCGGCTTTCGTGCCTCAGAGCGCCAGCAGCGCCCGTACCGGCACCCCCGGGTCCGCCAGCGGGCGGGTCGCCAGGCGGATCAGGGGGAGCGGATTGTCGTCGCCCGCGATCCGGTTGGCGCTGACTCCCTCGCAGGACAGGCAGCGGTGGATCACCAGCCATTCGCCGTCCGGGCGGACGGCGAGGCCGATCGCCGTCATCCGGCCCCGGCACCGGGACGCCCGGTCGCCGGGTATCCGGGCGTCCAGATGGAGGCTGGCCAGACACTGCGGGCAGTGGTTGCGGTGCGCGGTGCCGGGCGCGGTGACGGACACGTCGAGACGGCAGCCGACACAGCGGAACGACTCCCCGTGTTCACCGCCCCGGCCGTGCAGGACGTCCTTGGTCCGCTGGGGGCGGGGTCCGCCGCGCCGCCCGGCGGACCCGGACGCGGTCTTCCGTGGTTGTTCGGTTCTTCTCACCCGTCGTGGCACGGGGGTGTTCCTTTCGTGGTTCGTCCGGAGGGGGCGTCGGGTCTCACAGCTCGCCGAAGGGTTCCAGCGGGAACGGGGGCGTGGCGAGGGGCCGTACGGCCATCCGCATCAGGATCAGATGGTTGTCGTCGGGGCTGACGGGTCCGGTCGCCAGCTCCCCGCAGCGGGTGCAGCGGTGAACGACGGTCCAGTCGCCCGCGCGCAGCACGGCCACCGAGACGGGGCTCATCCGGGCCCGGCACTCGGAAGGGCCGCCGTCGACGTGGTCGTCGAGATGGCGGGAGTTCAGACAGCTCGGGCAGTGGTTGCGTACGGACCCCTCGGGGTCGAGGGTGCCGACGGTCAGCCCGCACCGGACGCAGGTGAAGGTGTCGGCGCGCGGTACGGGATGCGCGGTGGACGGCTGCTGACGGGAAGGGCTGTCGCCCTGGTGGGTGGACACTCGGGTCTCTCCTGGCTGGAAGCGTGATGACAGCGCGAGGAGGCCGGGCGGCACTCGGGGAGCGGCGCCGGAGCGGTCCGGACGGCATATCGCCGTGACGTCGGCCGGGCGCGCGGGAACGCGCCGGGAGCGGCGGGGCGGATGACGGCGTACGGGACGGGGACCGGCGTTTCACCGGAGGGCGGGGCGAGGTGACCCGGGCGACGGGTGCGCCGGAACCGCCCCGTGACCCGAGGGTCAGGGGCTTCCGGGGACAGCCGGGGTCAGTTGCCGGACGCGCTCACGGTGTGACGAGGCACGCTCGGCCCGGGCCGGGGCATACGACAGCTCTTTCCAGGGCGTGGGAGCCCGAACAGTGGCACCGGACGGCACCACGACGACGAGGGCACCCCGTCGGGCGGGGTACTCCGGCACGCTAACAGGGGGTTTCGGGAGGCCGCGAACGATTTTCCGGCGCCGGGCCGGGGACGGCGCGGGTACGCCACGGCGGGGCGAGCGGTGGCCGCGTACGCCACGGCCGGGTGACGGCCGATGTCTGCCCCACGGGCCCCGGCGCGCGGTCGTCGCGTACGGCACATCCCGTTCCGTCGTGGTCCATCGCGGTGTGGCGTGTTCGGCCGTGGTTGCCCGGACGCCACCCGCCCGGCCGCCGATATCCGGCGCGCGCCGTTCAGTAGCCGCCGTACGACGCCCCACGCCCCGGCCCGCGACCTCGCGTACGACCCCGGCCGCCCCGGCCCCCGGGCGGCCGGTGGCGCAGCGCCCGGGGGAGGGCGAACCAGAGCGTGCCGAAGAGCGTCGCGGTGGCGCTCGCCAGGACGATCGCCGCCGGAGTGTCGAGGACCACGTCCATCAGCAGGAGCACCGCCCCGGTGAGGGCGAGGGCGAGGACCGCGAGACCGGCTTCGGTGAGCCGGGTGGAGAGCGCCACGATCCGGCGTTTGGCGCCCTGGTGGAAGAGTCCGCGGTGCAGGGCGACCGGGGTGGCGAAGACCGCCGCGGCCACCACCGACAGCATCAGGGTGACCACATAGACCGTCCGCTGGTAGCCGTCGAGCCGGCCGAACCGCTCGGTGAAGGCGATCGCGAGCAGGAAGGCGAAGAGGATCTGCACCCCGGTCTGGACGACCCGCAACTCCTGGAGGAGTTCGGTGAGATTGCGGTCTGCCCGTTCCATGGGGGTCTCGCGGCGCGCCGCCGGAAGGCGCGGTACGGGAGGAGTCGGCATGGCCCCACTCTCCGCCCCGGGCGGGGCGTTCGGCCGGGTGCCGCGCCGGGCAGGTGCCGGAACCGGTGCGGCACCCTGCGGAACGGGGGCGGAACGGCGCGGAACCGGGACGGACCACTCCGGTCACGCCGGGCCCTGCGTTCCCATCCGCCGCTGCGGTGCTGTGCCGTCCCGCCGGGAAAATGGCCTGGTCCGGGGGCGGATGGCAGAACAGGACACCGGCAGGGACCGGGAAGATGGTCAATCCATCTCATACGGACACCGACGGCTCCGCGGGGACGGGTGTATTTTTTGCCGCCACCCCGTCGGCGGCCCCCGGCCGGAGGACGGACTCCACCGGCGGACTTCCGGCCGGGACAGCGGAAAGCCGTCGCATGTGACCCGGATCACCCGGCGTACCGGAACTCTTTGCCCCGCTTTGGTGAACCGGGGTGCCGTTTTCCTCGTGGTACTTCGGGGTCACGGCGTCCGTACGGCTCTGATCTGCCCGGCGGGCCGCGGGGCGCCCGCCTGGTACGTGTCGGCACCCGGCCCCGGGACCCGCCCCGGCGGACCGGCTAGCGGAATCGGGAAAGCGGTTACCCGTTCGGCGGCCCCGCCGTCATGACGGCGCGCCGGGGCGCGAGTGTGTGCCGGTTCCGGCAAGAGCGGCTTCCTGCCAACCGTGTTCCGGTGTCGGCGGGCGGTCGCAGTGCGGCCAAAAGTGGAACTTGTTGCGGAGGCCGGTCGGGCACAGGATCCCCATCACGTCGATTTGGCAGGCACATGACTCCCGTGTGGTCCATGAACCCGCCGAATCGCGTGACCAGGGGCCCGTACACCGGACGGGCCCCGGCTTCCGAATCGGAGGACTCGTGAACGTCAAGACGCTCCTCAAGGGAACCCTCGGCCGAAGAGGCGTGGCCGCGGCCGTCACCGGACTGGCCACCGTCGCCGCGCTCGTCGCGCCGACCGCCGCCGCCGCGGACGCGCCCAAGGCGTCCGCCGCCCAGCTCGCCGCGGTGAACCAGGCCGTCCTGAAGGCTGATGTCGGCGGTACCGCCTGGCACACCGACGCCAAGTCCGGCAAGGTCGTGGTCACCGCCGACAGCACCGTGACCCAGACTGGCATAGCCAAGATCAAGAAGGCGGCGGGCGCGCAGGCCGGCTCCCTGGTCGTCAAGCGCACCGCGGGCAAGTTCAACCGGCTGATCGCGGGCGGCGAGGCCATCACCTCGGCCGGTGTCCGCTGTTCCCTCGGCTTCAATGTCGTCAACGGCGCCCGCCAGCACTTCGCCCTCACCGCGGGCCACTGCACCAAGGGCAGGCCCTCCTGGAACATCGGTACCGCCGTCCCGGGCTGGACCGTCTTCCCGGTCTACGACCACGGCGTCATCCAGCACGCCAACCCCGCCGCCTCCGACGGCCGGGTCTACCTCTACAACGGCACGTACCGTGACATCGTCAACTGGACGAACCCGTCGGTGGGTCAGCGCATCGAGCGCTCCGGCTCCACCACCGGCTACCGCACCGGTGTCGTCACGGCGCTGAACGTCACCGTCAACTACGGCGGCGGACAACTGGTCTACAACACCATCCAGACCAACGCCTGCGCCCAGCCCGGTGACAGCGGCGGCCCGCTGTTCAGCGGCAACACGGCCCACGGTCTGCTCTCCGGCGGCAGCGGCAACTGCAGCGTCGGCGGAACCACGTTCTACGAGCCGGTCAGCCGGCCCCTCGGCCTCTACGGCCTGAACGTCTTCTAAAGCACGGGGGAACCGGCCGGTGGGTCCCACGGCCCTGAACCCGCGGGGCTCACCGGCCCGGGCCGCCCCGGTCTTCCGCCCCGGCCCGGTGCGGTGCCGAGACCGCCCGGACCGGCGGCGACACCCGGCGGGCGGTACGGGAAGGACCTCCCGGTCCCCTTCCCGTACCGCCCGCCACCGCCGTTTTGCCCGGACCGCTTCCGGCGGTCCGCCGACCGGCCGAACAACCCGCGAAGCCCTGCGAAAAAGAGACGGCCTCAGGCCGTACGGGCCCCGATCACCCGGCCCGCAGCAGCGCGAGACCGATCTCCACCAGCCGTTCGCCGAGATCGGGCCGGGCGCCCAGCCGGCCGGTGCGTACCGCGTTGTCCACGACCGTCAGTACGGCGCTGACCACGATCCGGCCCTCCGCCGCGTCGGTACCCGGCCGGGCCTCGGCGAACAGCCGCCCCCACAGCGCCAGATACTCCCGCTGCGCCTGCCGGGCCGCCTTCCGCTCCTTCTCCGGCAGCTGGTCCAGCTCGGCCAGGATCAGCCCGATCAGCCGGGTGTGCGCGAGGGCGAAGTCGACATAGGAACGCAGCAGCCGCTCCAGGGTCTCTCCGGGGGTGCCCGGTTCTGCGAGGGCCGCGGCCGTCCCGGCCCGCCGGTGCTCACCACCGCGGGCCACCCCGGCGACCAGCAGATCGGTCTTGGTCGGGAAGTGCTTGTAGATACTGGGGCCCGACGCGCCCGCCGCCTCACCGATGTCGTCGGTGCTCACGGACTGGAAACCCCGCTCGTCGAAGAGGCGGAGCGCGGCGGCGAGGATCTCCTCCCGGCGCGAGAGCGCGAGGGCCGCGTACGCCCCCGGTTCCCGGGCGGCCGGAGCATCGTCCCGGCCCGGCCCGCCGTCCCCGGTGGTGCCCGGTTCGCAGCGGGCCGCGGCACCGGCCAGCCGGAGCATGACCTCCTCGAAACGGCGGCGCGGCAGCGACGTCCGGTGCCAGGAGAGGGAGCCGAAGACGGAGAGCACCGCCCAGGCGAGCAGGGTCCGGTCGGCGGCGGGCAGCCCCGGCCGTTCGGCGCCGATCAGTTTGCCGATCGACGCGGCGGCGGCGCTCAGCTCGTGCCGCTCCCGCTCCCGCTGCTCCTCCGGCAGATGACGGGCCTCCCGCTGCCACAGCACGGCCGCGCCCCGGCGCTCCAGGCTCTGCGCCGAGGCGGTGGCGAGATAGGTGTCGAGATCGGGGGCGGCGGCGCAGGCCGCCGCGATGGTGTCGACGGTCCGGTCGACGACCTGGGCCAGCAGATCGGGCTTGCCCCGGAAGTGACGGTAGAGAGCGGGGGCCGTGATCCCGACGGCACCGGCGACATCGGCCACCGAGACATTGTGGTAACCCCGGTCGCGGAAGAGTTCGGCGGCGGCGTCGAGGATCCGCTCCTTGCGGTCCGGCGGCCTGCGGACGGGGGTACGGCGCGGTGTCGCGCCCCGTCCGCCGGACCCGCCCCGGGTACCGGCCCCGGCGGGCGCGGTACGGGAGGCCGGGGAGTCGGCGGCGTCAGTCATCCGCACAACGTACCCCAAGGAACGTCCCAGGTGACCCGGGTCTCACCGGGTGTTCCACCGCCGTGGAGGACGCTCCGCCCCACCCCCCGTACGGCCGAGGGGTGATGCCCGGTCCGGCCCATTCCCTGCCCCCTCAAGTGAATCAGGCGTAACGATACGAGTGCGGAGGCCGGGACTCCGTTGGGACTTCCGCGGGGCGTACGGCACCGGACCGGGCGAGGCCCGAGCGGGTGGCCCGGCCCGGATGCGGGGCGAGCCGTACACCTCGCGCCCCGCCGTACCCGGACCGCGATCCGTCTCCGTACCCGGTGATCGTTCGGGCCGACTCGGACCGAGCCCGCGTCCGGGGCCGCCGTGCGCCGCGGTGGCGACGACCCGGAGCCGGAACGCCCGCTCCGGCGTCCCGGCCCGACCGGGCGGCCGGGGCCCGGGGGTTCAGGCGATGTCGATCACCGTCCGCAGCGCCTCGCCCGACCGCATCTGGCCGATCGCGTCGTTGATCCCGCCCAGCGGCACATGGTGGGTGATCATCGACTCCAGATCGATCCGCCCGGCCCGCCACAGCCCGGTGATGGTGGCGTATGTCCGGCGGATGTCGGCGCCGCCGTAGAACGACGGCAGGACCTTCTTCTCGTTCATCACCAGTTCGGCGAGGTTGAGATCGGTGAGATCACCCCGCCCGCCCGCGCCCACCAGACAGACGGTGCCGCCGGGGCGCGTCGCGTCGTAGGCGGCGCGCAGAGTCCCCGCCCGCCCCACCGCCTCGAAGGCGTAGTCGGCCCCGAGGCCCCCGGTCAGCCGCTTGACGGCCTCGCCCAGTTCCTCCGGCGCCACCGCCTCGTCGGCGCCGAAGCCGAGCGCCATCCGGCGCCGGTTGGGTGTGGGGTCCACGGCCAGGATCCGGGCCGCGCCCGCCACCCGCGCCCCCTGGAGGATGCTGACCCCGACCCCGCCGAGCCCGATCACCACCACCGTCGACCCCGGCCGCACCCGGGCCGTGTTCAGGGCGGCCCCGATTCCGGTGGTCACCCCGCAGCCGATCAGGGCGGCGATGTCGTACGGCATGTCCTCGGGGACGGGGATCGCCGCGTACCCCGCTATCACGGTTTCCTCGGCGAACGTCCCGGCGCCCATCATCCCGGGGAGCGTCCGGTAGCCGGTACGGAAGTTGGGCGTGGCGAGGTTGGCGAAGCCGCTGCGGCAGAGATGGGTGTCGCCGGTGGCGCAGACCGCGCAGCTGCCGCACGGCGGCATCCAGCAGACGATCACCCGGTCGCCCGGGGCGACATGGGTGACCCCGGCGCCGACTTCCACGACCTCGCCCGCGCCCTCGTGGCCTGGGACGAACGGCGCGGGATGGGCGAGTACCCCGCTCATGGCGGAGAGGTCGGAGTGGCAGAGTCCGGCCCGGTGCATCCGGACCCGGACCCGGCCGGGACCGAAGGAGACGGGGGTGACCTCGGTGACGTCGAGGGTCTCGTCCCCGGTGGTGTGCAGAACGGCGGCGCGCATGATGGATGACTCCTGACGGAAGGCGGCGGGAGAAGGGAGAAGGCAGGGGAAGGCGGAGAAGGGGAGGAGCGGAAGGGCGAAGGGGAGGCGGGGTGCCGGGGTGTCAGCTCGCGGTGGGCCGCGGCAGATTCACCGTCTGGTACTCGACATAGCCCGCCAGGCCCTCGGGCCCGAACTCGCGGCCGATCCCGGAGTGCTTGAACCCGCCGAAGGGCGCGGCGAGGTCGAGCCGGAAGCCGTTCACGGAAATCGTGCCGGTCCGTACCCGGCGGGCCAGCCGCGCGGCCCGTTCCGGATCGGCGGAGAACACCGCGCCGGAGAGCCCGTAGTCGGAGTCGTTGGCGATTTCGACGGCCTCGTCCTCGGTCTCGTACCGGATCAGACAGACCACCGGGCCGAAGATCTCCTCCCGGGCCACCGGCATGTCGTTGGTGACCTCGCCGAGCAGGGTCGGTGCCATGTACCAGCCGGTGTCGAGCCCGGCCGGGACGCCGCCGCCGGTGAGGACGGTGGCACCCGCCTCCCGGGCGCTCGCCACATAGTCGAGATTGCGGCGCTGCTGCGCCCGGCTGATCAGCGGGCCGACGACCGTCGCGGGATCGGCCGGGTCGCCGACCCGGAGCCCGGCGAAGGCCGCGCCGAGGGCCCCGGCCACCGCCTCGTAGCGCGAGGAGTGCACCAGGACCCGGGTGAGCGCGACACATGCCTGACCGCTGTTGGCCGCGCAGGTCCCGGCGACGATCGCGGGGATCGCGGTGGCGAGATCGGCGTCGTCGAGGAGTACGGCGGCCGACTTGCCGCCGAGTTCGAGGGAGACCCGGGTCAGGTTCGCCGCCGCCGCGGCCATGATCGCCTTGCCCGCGGCGCCGGAACCGGTGAACGCGACCTTGTCGATACCGGGGTGGGCGACCAGGTGCGCCCCGGTCTCCCGGCCGCCGGGCAGTACGGACAGCACGCCCTCGGGCAGCCCGGCCTCCGCGCAGAGCCCGGCCAGCCAGTTGGCGTCGAGCGGGGTCTCGGGGGCGGGCTTGAGGACGACACAGCATCCGGTGAGCAGGGCGGGCGCCAGCTTCGCGGCGATCGTCAGCTGGGGGACGTTCCACGGGGTCACCGCGGCCACCACACCGACCGGCTCGCGGCGCACCAGGACCGGTCCCCCGGTGCCCGTGCGCTCCTCCTCGGGCGCGAAGTCCGCGGCGGCGGCGAGCGCGGCGCCGAACACGCCGACGGCGGAGAGCGCCTGTCCCCGGACCGAGAACAGCATGGGGGAACCGTTCTGCAGGCTGACCAGTTCCGCCAGTTCCTGATGCCGGGCGGCCAGAAGGTCCTTGATCCGGGTGACGACCGCGATCCGCTCGGCGAGCGGCAGCCGGGGCCAGGGCCCGTGGTCGAAGGCGGCCCGCGCGGCGGCGACGGCCCGCTCCACGTCCTCGGTCCCGGCGTGCGGCACCCGGCCGACGACCTTCTCCGTCACGGGCGATACGACGTCGATGACGCCGGACCCGGCGGGATCGGTCCACCGGCCGCCGATGAACAGCTGGTCGTACTCCACACGTGCGGTCATACGGAACTCCTCGTAACGGCGGAACTGTGCGAAGGGGACACGGCGGAACGGGCCCGGCCGGCGGGACCGGGCGGGACGGGACAGGGCGGAGGGATGCGCGCCGGGTGTCCCCGGGCCGGGCGCGCATCCGCCGGCGGCGGGTTACGGCGCGGTCGGCGGCACGGTCTCCCGGGCGGCTCCGCCCTCCGGGCGCAGCCGCTCGCGAAGGGTGCTCTTGAGGACCTTGCCCGTCGGTGTCAGCGGCAGCGCGTCCACCAGATGGGCCTCGCGGACCCGCTGGTACGGGGCGACCCGGGACGCGACATGCGCCATCAGCTCGGTGAGGAACGCGTCGGCGCGCTCCGCCTCGGCCCGGGCACCGGGTTCGAGGACGACGAAGGCGACGGGGATCTCCCCGGCGGCCGGGTCGGGCCGTCCCACGACCGATGCCTGGGCGACGGCCGGATGGGAGCAGAGGACGTCCTCCAGCGGCTGTGGATAGACGTTGTAGCCCTTGTAGATCAGCATGTCCTTCGCTCGGCCGACGAGGAAGAGGAAGCCGTCCCCGTCCAGCCGGCCGATGTCCCCGGTGCGCAGCCAGCCGTCGACGAACTGTTCGGCGGTGAGCTCGGGTTCGTCCTGGTAGCCGTCGGTGACCTGGGGGCCGCGGACCCAGATCTCGCCCGACTCTCCCGTGGGGCGTACCGTCCGGCCGTCCTCGGCCCGGATCTCGATCTCGGTGAGCGCCATCGACCGGCCCACCGAGCCGTCGGGCGGGGTCACCCCCGGCGGCACCATGGAGACGCCCATGGTGGCCTCGCTCAGTCCGTAGCCCTCGTTGACGCTCGCGGTGGGCAGCGCCGCCCGCAGCCGGGCGAGGGCGCGGGAGTCGATGGGCGCGGCACCCGAGGTGACCATCCGCATCGCGGAGAGATCGCGCCGGGCCAGTTCGGGGCTGCGCAGCATCGCGTAGTACATCGCGGGGGAGCCGGCGACATGGGTGACGCGGTGGGTTTCCAGATCGGCCACGAACCGGTCGGCGTCGAACCGTCCGGCGGTGATCACACAGGTGACGCCGAGCAGGGTGTTGACGTTCTGGCCGATCAGGCCGAGGCCGTGGAAGAGCGGCGCGACCGCGATGTTGACGCCCTCGCCGGGTGGGACGCTCTGGTCGGGCGCGCCCGCCAGCCGCTCCAGCCGCAGCCCGCCGTCCTCGTCGAGATACGGCAGGGAGCAGGCCCGCCAGCTGGTGCTCTGCAGAATGTTGGCGACGATATTGCGGTGCAGTACCCGGACCGCCTTGGTACGTCCGGTGGTGCCGCCGGTCAGTTGGAGATGGGCGACGAGCCCGGGGTCCGGGCGGTAGCCGTCGAGCGGGGGCGCGGTCAGCAGTTCGGTCAGCGGGATCCAGGAATCGGGGAGCCGCGCGCCGCGCGGGGCGGGGCTGACGTCCGAACCGGGGACGTGCACCACGGTGCCGGTCGCGGACAGCACCTCGGCGACCGGTTCGGCCGTGACCGCCGCCGGGTGGGTGAAGACCAGCCGTGCCCGGCACTCCGCGAGCTGGGCGCGGAGCGCTTCCGGCGGCTGGGCGGGGTTGAGCGGTGCCACCGTCAGCCCGGCGCACAGGGCCCCGTAGTACGCGACCACGTACCACATCGTGTTGGGCAGGTGGAGCGCCGCGACATCGCCCGGCACCAGCCCCCGGGCGCGCAGCGCGCCCGCCACCCTCAGGGCGGCGTCGCGCAGTTCGCCGTAGGTCATCGCCTGTGCGCCGTCGCGCAGGGCGATCCGGTCGCGGTAGGCGTTCGCGGCACCGGTCAGCACGGCGTCGGCGGCGACCGGGGGGATCTCGGGGGACGGGAGCTGATGCGGGGACCAGACAGGGGTCACGGGGGTCTCCTGATGACTGGCGGCGGCGGGGATCCGGTCGGTCCCGGTGAATTCCGGGACACCTTTGGGAATGTCAACTGGCCGCGGAGGATCGGATATTCGACCGGCGAATACCGGGATTATTAAGGACCAAGCGGCCTCGCTGTGACATTAAAGTTAATTCACGCTAACGCCAATGTCTATGGTTGGAGCGAGATCTTCCGGGTCCGGTCCGGGTCCGGTCCGGGTTCGGTCCCGGTCAGCCCGCCGCCCCGGCCGCGTAGGGGCGCGGCGGGGGCTCGTGCCGGTCTTCGGGGCCGTGGCGATGGCCGCGGCGGCGGCCGGGGCGACCACCGCCGCCGCGTACGCCAGGTCCGCCGCGCCGACGCCCGGGAGATACGGATCGCCGAGACAAGCCCCCGGCGGCAGCCGGGCCGGATCGGCGGGACCCGGACGGTCGAGCGCGTCACGGACCAGCCGGAAGGTCACGGAGTCGTACACCAGGCCGATATGGGTGACCAGGCGGATCCCGCAGACGTCCTGGAGCTCGATGTTCCGCGCGCCCTCGCGGACGGAGCTGCGATGGGGGACCACCACCGTGTCGTTCCGGGTGTGGATCCCGGTGTACGACACCGGCCCCGGCGTCGGGTCCCCGGAGTTCAGGGCGGTCAGGAACGCCGAACCCCGGGACATCTGGTGCAGCGCCGGGGCGCACGACGACGCGCAGACCAGATCCCCGGCCACCGCGCCGTACTCGGGTGTGCCCAGGCTGACCGCGTCGTCCACGAACCCCTGGAGTCCGGGCCAGTACGTCAGCGCCCAGCGGAGCTGGAGTCCGCCCTGGCTGTGGCCGATCGCGTCCACGGGCCGCCCGGTGGCCGCCCGTACGGTGGTCAGGGCGTGTACGACGTACTCGGCGGACTCCTGGATGTCGGTCAGGGACCGGCCGGGGAGGTCGACCGTGCAGACGTCGTAGCCGAGGTCGCGCAGGGCCGGCGCGTAGTTCCACGACCAGTTCAGACCGGCGTCGACGCCGGTGCCGTGGACCAGGAGCACCGGGTCGCGCTCCGAACGGCCGAGGTCGTCCGGGCAGTCGAGGGCCGCGTCCAGCCGGTCGGCGGGCACGGTCAGGGGCGGGCCCGGGGCCGGGGGCGGCGGCTCCGCGCCCGTGGCCGGAGCGGCGGGCGACAGTGTGAACAACGCGGCGCACAGGGCGGCGACGGCACCCCGCCACGCGCGGCGGCGGGGCACTCTTACGGCGGTCGGCATGAGGACTCCTTCGTCCGGATCGGACCGGGTCGCCCCGGCGCCGTCGGTGATGGTGGGGGAGGGACGGGCCGGGCGAGCCGACTGTCACACGGAGGCGGGCCCGCGGAAACCCGCCCGACCGGGCGAAATCACCCCCCGCCCGGGACGTGTGCCCGCGCACACACCCCGCCCCGCGGGACCCGCCCGCCGCACAGGAACGACACCTCTCCGGCACCCGGCGGATCCGGCCCTTCGACCGCTCCGCCGCTGCCGTCGACGACCCCGGCGGGCGATGCGGGGGCGCGACCGGGGCCGGTCCGGCCGTACGACCCGGCTCGCGCCGGGCGACGGCCTCGCGGCACCCGCCGTACGGCCCGGCGGACGCGCGGACCGTCCGGGACCCGCCGTGGCGTACGGCCCCGGTACCGCGTCGGGCCCGACGGGCGGCCGGAAGCGCCGTCCACCCGCGCGGTGCCCGGCGGTACGACCCGGACGGTGCCGCGCCCCGGCCCGTACCGCGAGTCAGAGCCCCGGGGCGGGCGGTGCGACGACTCCCTCCGCGTCGAGGGCCAGCGCCAGGTCGACCATGTCCCGGGGGTCGGCCGGGCTGCGGCCGGTGAGCCGTTCGAGGCGGCGGAGGCGGTTGAGCACCGTATTGCGGTGGCAGTACAGCGCCTCACCGGCCCGCCGGGTCGACCCGCCGTGGTCCAGCCAGGCGGCGAGCGTCGTCAGCAACTCGGCCCGCTCCGCCCGCTCCAGCCGCCGCAGCGGGCCGAACACCTGCTCGGCGACGTCCGCCGCCAGGTCGGGCCGGGCCACGGTGAACACCCGGGACAGCCGGTCGCCGAGACCGTGCAGCAGACCGTCCGACGGACTCGCGGCGAGCGCGAGCGCGGCCAGCTCCCGCGCCCTGCCCAGCCGCTCCAGGCCCTCCACCACGGCACTGACACCCCCTCGGGCGCCCGGCCCCACCGGGAGCAGTCCCTCAGTGCGCCTCGGCCAGCAGGGCCGTGTCCCGGTCGACCCGGCGCCGTACCCGTACTGTCGAAGCTGTGTTTGGGTGATGGTCAGGTAGGTCGCTTCTGGTCCTCGATGTACTGGTGGACGGTGCTGAGCGGTGCGCCGCCGCAGGATCCTGCGAAGTAGGAGCGGGACCAGAAGGCGGAGCCGAGTCCGGTGTGGTTGATGCGGTCGGTGTATTCGGCGCGCAGGTATCGGGAGCTGACGCCTTTCAGGCTGTTGATCAGCTTCGACAGGGCCACCTTGGGCGGATAGTGCACGAGCAGGTGCACGTGGTCGCGCCCACCGTTGAACTCCTTCAGTTCCGCCTCGAAGCTGCCGCATACCTCCCGCATGATCTCCTCGCACCGCTTCAGCATGTCGTCGTCGAGGACGTCTTTGCGGTACCTGGTGACGAACACCAAGTGTGCGTGCAGATTGCAGTCAACGTGGCGACCGGTGCGGATGTCGGGGTTTGATTCCCAGCGGGGCGACATACACCAAGGCTAGTATGATCGCCGGAGCCAGACCCGGGAGGGGGTGGGCCGGGGTGATCCGTGCGTACAAGTTCCTCATGCGGCCCACCGTGGGCCAGGCCGCCGCGCTGACAGCGATGCTGGCCGATCACTGCTCGCTCTACAACGGAGCGTTACAGGAACGCCGCGACGCCTACCGGCACGCCTCGAAGACGAGCATCAAATACGGGCAGCAGTCCGCCCAGCTCAAGGACATCCGAGCCTTCGACCCGGAGCGTCAGGGGCGTTGGTCGTTCTCCTCGCAGCAGGCCACGCTGCGCCGTCTGGACAAGGCGTTCGCCGCGTTCTTCCGCCGGGTCAAGTCCGGTGATACGCCCGGCTATCCCCGGTTCCGGGGCGTGAACTGGTTCGACACGGTGGACTTCCCCAAGGACGGCGACGGCTGCCGCTGGGACTCCACCCCGCACGACCCGGTCACCCGTGTCCGTTTCCAGGGTGTCGGACATATCAAGGTCAATCAGCACCGGCCAGTAGTCGGCAAGGTCAAGACCGTCAGTGTCAAACGTGAGGGCAAGGGCTGGTACGTCGTGCTGACCGCCGAGCAGGCCCGGCCCGAGCCGCTTCCCAAGACCGGTTCCGTGGTCGGTATCGACCTGGGCATCGCCTCGTTCCTCACCACGTCCGACGGCGAGCACGTCGCCAACCCACGCCACGGCCGCCGTGCTGCCGCGAAGCTCGAAGCAGCACAGCAGGCCCTCAGCCGGTGCGAGCGCGGGTCGAAGCGCCGCCGTAAAGCTGTCGTCAAGGTCTCCGCCCTGCACCGCAAGGTCCGCCGCCAGCGGCTCGACCACGCGCACAAGGCCGCGCTCGGCCTAGGAGCTGTTTGGGGTTCGGATCATGTGGCTGACGTGATGTGCTTCAGCCACATGATCGATCCTCGGAGGTGCAGGCCTGCCTCGTAGCTTT
>NZ_JBFADP010000042.1:0-80285 GCF_040641415.1 Streptomyces sp. NPDC020875
AGCCGGGGGTCCTCGGCGATGGCGGCGGCGGCCCGGTATTCGGCGGCGTGGGCGTTCCCGGCGGCCGCGGCGGCGTCGGCGGCCCTGGCGGCGGCCAGTTCGGCCCGGGTTTCGGCGGCGGCGGTCTCCTTGGCGCGTTCGGCGGCGGTCCGGCCGGTCTCGCGGGCGGCGTCCCAGGCCGCGACGGCGGTCTTCTCGGCGTCGCTGGCGGCGAGGGCGGCCCTGGCGGGGTCGGCGTCGGGGGCCGTGTCGTCGAGCCAGCCGGCCCGTACCGCCTCGTCGGTCTCCTGGGCCACTTCGGCGAGTCGCTGGCGGAGGTGGCCGATCTCGCTCCGGGCGCGCTGGGCGGCCGTGGCGGCGGCGGTGGCGTCCCGGTGGGCGGCCTCGCCCGCCTCCTGGAGGGTCGCGGAGCGTTCCTCCTGTTCGTTGGCGAGCCCTTCGCCGCGTTCGGCGGCGGCGTGCAGGGCGCGGACGAGGTCGGCGGCGGCCCGGGCCCGGGCGGCGAGTGCGGGCGCCGCGTCGCGTTCGGCCTCGCGGATGGCCGCGGCGACCCGGGCGGAGCGGTCGGCGGCGGCCCGGTGGCGCAGGACGGCCTCGGCGGCCTGCCAGGCGGAGTGCAGGGTACGCGCCTCGGTGAGTTCGCGGCGCTGGGCGGCGGCGCCCTTCTCGGCCGCGGCGAGGGCCAGGGAGGCGTGCCGGTAGGCGAGTTCGGCGGCGACGAGGGCGCTGCGGCCGCGGGCGTGTTCGGCCTCGGTGACGGTGTGGGCGGCGGCGGTGACCTGCTGGGCGAGGTCGGCGGCGCGGCCCCGTTCGGCACCGGCGCGGGCGAGGAGGCGCCGGGCGAGTGTTCTGGTGCGGCGCTCGGCGGCGGTATGGATCTCCCGGGTCCGGCCGCGGCGGTCGGCGGCCTCGACGATCCGGTGGAGGAGGTCGACGGAGCCCGCGGTGAAGTCGCGTTCGGCGGTGAGTTCGGCCCGGCGGCCCAGTTTGTCGCCGAAGCCGCCGACGAGGTCGGCGAGACCGTCGGTGTCGCGGGTGTCGGTGACGGCCCGCAGCAGCAGATCGGTGAAGTCGGAGTCCTTCTTGACCGCGAAGAGTCCGGCGGCCTCGCCCTCGTCGGCGTTCATCTCGCGCTGGTAGCGGAAGAGTTCGGGGTCGAGGCCGAGATCTCCGAGGTGCTCGTTCCAGCGGTCGTGGATCTCCTCCCAGTGGACGTCGAGATGGGGGTACGCCTTGCCCGCGTCGGTCAGCGCGTCGCGGAAGCCCTTCATGGTGCGGCGGCGGCCCCGGGCTCCGGAGGCGCCTTCGGCGGCGGGCCGTACGGCGGTGGACTCGGCGACCGGGAGGGAGTCGAGGCCGAGTCCGGGGCCGGGCCGGAAGGAGTACCACGCCTCGGCGAACTTGCGGGGGTCGTTGGAGACCTGGCGGCCGCGCCATTCGCTGACCTTGCCGACGACGACCGGTTCGCCGGTGAGGGTGTGCTGCCATTCCAGGGCGACATGGCCGCAGTCGTCGGCGAGCAGGAATTTGCGCAGTACGCCCGAGCTGGCGCCGCCGAGGGTGTTGCGGTGGCCGGGCAGCATCACCGAGAAGATCAGCTTGAGGAGTACGGACTTGCCGCCGCCGTTCTCCAGGAACAGGACGCCCGCGGGGGCTGGGCGGCGGGGCGGGCCGACCGGCTCTTCCTCGAAGAACTCCGCCTGGGTGGGCGCGGGGTCGGGTACCGGGTCGCCGACTCCGCGCAGATCCAGCACGGTGTCGGCGTAGCGCGCACCCGCGGGCCCGATGGAGTAGAGGCGGACGCGGGACAGCTCGTACATGGCTACGGACTCTCAGGGGTCGACTGGTCGGGGCGGGCGGCGAGAAGGCGGTACGGGCGGCCCGGTGGGTGGCCGGGCCCGGTCAGGCGTGGAAGGGGAGACCGGCGTCGGCGGCCAGTTCGAGGTCGTCGCCGTCGGGCGGGGGCAGCAGGGTGGCGGTGCCGTCGCTGACGGGGACGACGCCGAGGTCGAGGAGTTCGGCCATGGCGGCGGTGCCCGCTAGATCGCGGACCTGGAGCTGGTAGCGGGCGGTCGTCCGATAGGTGCCTCCGGCGTCGTCGCCGGTGCGCTGGAGGAAGCCGGAGTCGGTGAGGAAGGCGGCGGCCTTGCCGACGATGCCGGTGGTGGAGCCGGCGAGTCTGCGGGCGTCCTTGGTGGCTCCGGTGGCGCTGCGGCGGGCGTAGACGCGCCAGGCGGATTCGAGGCCGGGGGCGCCGGTGGCCGGGTCGGTGTTCTCCCCGGCTTCGTCGGCGCGCTCCTCCAGTCGGCGGCACGCCTGGCGGACGAAGGCGTCGACGCCGTTGACGGTGACCCGGCCGATATAGCCGTCGTCGGCGAGGTCCTCGGGGCGGGGGAAGGCCATGGCGGCGACGGCGAGATGGGCCAGTCCGTGCAGAAAGCGGTCGGCGGAGTCGGCGGAGGCCCGGCGGGCGTAGTCGCCCATCCGGACGGCGAAGACGGAGTCCTCGCCCGCGGTGACGGCCATTCCGGCGCGCGGGGAGACCTCCAGGACGACGAGTCCCAGTCCGGTGGCGACGGCGTCGGCGAGCCGGGCGAAGGCGGTGTCCTCGCGGTAGCGGCGGAGGAGGTCGGCGTACTCCGCGTCGCGGGCGGGGAGCAGTTTGGGCTGGAGGCCGAAGGAGACCAGGCGCGCGGCGTCGGCGGCGTCGGCCGGGGTGATCGCGGGGGCGCCCGGGCCCGGGGACCCCGCGGGCGCGTCGGCCGTGTCGCGCCGGGGGTCGCGCTCGATCTGCGGTTCGGTCACTGGACGGGCTCCTCGTGCGGCTGCGGGGTGCGGTGGTACGGGGCGGTGCGCTCGGGTACGGCGCCGGGGGCGCGGCGGTCCGGGCGGGGCCCGCCGGGAGTCACGCGGCTTCCGTGCGGTCGGCGGCCATCCCGGCCGCGTCGAGCAGGGCGGTGCCCAAGATGAGATCGGCGCCGCCGAATTCGGGGTCGTCGAGCCGGGTGCCGTCGTCGACGGCGAACAGCAGCCGCTCCTCGCCCTGGCGGTAGGCGGTGCCGACCGGGGGGCTGGCGGCGTGTACGGCGAGCAGGGCGACGAGATACGGCAGGTCGGGGTCCTGGCGGCGGGCGTCGGCGAGCAGTCCGGAGAGGCGGCGCGGCGCGTCGTGTTCCAGGTCGAGCAGTTCCATCGCGCGGGCGAGCTGTTCCTCGGAGAAACGGCTGTCGTCGGGGGTGGCGATGAGATCGGGCTCGGGCATCTCGGCGCCCAGGTGTTCCCGTTCGACGGGGGGTGTGAGCAGCAGCTCGACCAGGTCGCCGACCCGGACGGACGAGGGGGTGCGCAGTCCGGTGCCCTGGGTGAAGAAGGCGTCGGTGACCCTGATCGCGGATTCCAGGGGCAGCGGCAGGAGGGGTGCGACGAGCTGGCCGTAGAGGTCGAGTCCGGTGCGGGTGGTGGGCCGGGCGAATGCCTGCCGGTCCTGTTCGGCGCGGAAGAGGGGGCCCGCCTCCAGCAGCCGGGACTGGAGCTGGGTGTGGCGGCGGATGCAGTCCTTGACGATGTCGACGAGTTCGGCGGCCCGCCGCTTGTGCTCGGGGTCCTCGGCCTCGTCGCGCGCCTTGCGGATGTTGGTGAGGATGGCGTTCTCGTGGCGGTAGCGGTCGGCGACGTGGTCGAGGGCTTCGGCGATCATGTCGGGGACCGTGTTGAGCCAGTCCACCGCGCGGACGTTGCGCCGGGTGGCCTCAAGGGTGCGGCGGAGGGTCTCCGAGTACTGCACGGTGCGGTAGCGGGCCTGTTCGGCGGCGAGCTGGGCGTCGGCCAGTCTGCCCCGGCTGATCAGGACCTCCAGCTTGACCTCGGCGGCGATCTGGGCGCTGGTGACATCGGTGTCGAGGGCGCCGACGAGGACGTTGACCGCCTCGTCCGTGGTGCGCAGATAGACCGCTCCGCCGTAGCCGGGGACCTCTTCGACGAGTTTGAAGTCGTAGTCCCGGCGGGTGTAGACACCGTCCGCGCCGAAGGTGCCGTAGACCGCGCGGAAGCCGCGGTCGACGCTGCCGACGTTGATCAGGTTCTCCAGCACCCAGCGGGCGACGCGCTCGTGTTCGGCGGCGGGACGCGCGGGGGCCTGGGCGGCGACCCGGGGCAGCAGTCTGGCGATGATCTGCTCGTGGTCGGCGCCGGTGTCGAAGTCCATGTTGAGGGTGACGAGGTCGATGGCGGCGAGGGCGACCTCCGCCATCGCGTAGACCGAGTACTCGCCGGCGAGGTTCGCCTTGCGGACGTCGAGGTCGTGCAGCGGGGCGGTACAGGCGAGCGCGCGGAGCCGCCGCGCCAGCCCTTCGTCGGCGGCCGGGCCCTGCGCGGGTCGCGGCCCCGGGCTGAGCTGGGGCGGAACGGGTTCCGTCGAGGCGGGCGAAGTCACGGTGGACAGATTAGGTCCTCGCACTGACAACGGTCGAAACGGCGAAACGCGACAGTTGTCCGGATGGCGTCGCCGGACGGCGGGGCCGGGGGCCCGCTCGCCCGGCGCGCCGCCCGCGGGGGCGGTCAGAACGCGTCGGTGTCCTCGTCGGCGACGACCCGGCCGTAGACCTCCACGAGCTGGGCGCGGGAGTCCTCCAGGTAGTCGGCGAGCAGCCGCTCGGCGGCGGTCCGGTCGCCGTCGCGGAGGGCCTCGAGGATCGTCCGGTTGCGCAGGAGGTAGGGGCGGTGGAGACCGCGGGGGTCGTCCACGACGTGGAAGGCGAGGCGCAGCTCGGCCAGGACGCCGCGCATCAGTTCGTCGGTGCGGGCGCTGCCGGCCAGGGCGACCAGCTCGCGGTGGAAGTGGATATTGGCGGTGGCGACCCCGGTCCAGTCCCTCTCGTGCTCATGGCGCTCGCCGGTGGCGACGGCCGCCTCGAGACCGTCGAGGGAGTAGGGGGGATCGCCCAGGTCGTGGACGACGGCGCATTCGACGAGCCGGCGGGTGCGGTAGATGTCGGCGACGTCGCGGACGGCGAGTCTGCGGACGAAGACGCCCCGGTTGAGCTGGTGGACCAGCAGCCGTTCGTGGGTCAGCAGCCGGAACGCCTCGCGGAGCGTGTTGCGGGAGACGTTGAGGGCCTTGCCGATGCCTTCCTCGGAGAGCCGTTCGCCCGGCCGGAAGTAGCCCTCGGCGATCCGGGTGCGCAGGATGTCCGCGACCCGTTCGGCGGTGCTGGTACGGCTCAGCAGCGCCCGGTCGTCCGCGAGACCGCCCTCGGTCGCGCCGGTTCCGCTCGTTCCCCGTCCGGTTGTCGCCACAACACCCCTTCTCTCCCGTCGCGGCCGTTTCAACCCGGCGCACGGTAGCCATCGTAGAAGGACGCAACGAGCCGACGCGCCCCTTGTCGGATCGTTCAACAATCCTCTAGCTTGACGGAACAGGGTCGCTGCCGCCCCGCGGGCGGTGCCGCCCGTGCTCCGCTCCGACGTCCCATGCGCTTCTTCCTGCTGCGAGGTGCAGATGAGTACGGTCCGGGTACAGCCGACGAAGGATGGATCCACCGAGGACACCGGCGCGTTCGCCTGGTTGAGGGCGCTCGGCCCGCGCGGACGCCGCGCTTTCGGCGGTGCGTTCGGGGGCTATGCCCTCGACTCGTACGACTACTTCACGCTGCCGCTGAGCATGATGGCCATCTCGGCCTACTTCTCCCTCGACAACGGGCAGACGGGGCTGCTGACCACGGTCACGCTGGTGGTCTCCGCCGTGGGCGGCGCGCTGGCCGGGATCCTGGCCGACCGGATCGGCCGGGTGAAGGCGCTGATGGCGACCGTGATCACGTATGCGGTCTTCACGGTGGCCTGCGGCTTCGCCCCCAACTACGAGACGCTGCTGGTGTTCCGCGCCCTCCAGGGGCTGGGCTTCGGCGGCGAGTGGGCGGTCGGGGCGATCCTGGTCGCGGAGTACGCACGGGCCGAGCACCGCGGTCGTACCCTCGGCGTCGTCCAGAGCGCCTGGGCCGTCGGCTGGGGGCTCGCGGTCCTCGTCTACACCCTGGTCTTCGAACTGCTCGACCCGGACACCGCCTGGCGGGTCATGTTCTTCACCGGCGCCGCCCCGGCCCTGCTGGTGATCTATGTACGACGGCATGTGAAGGACGCGCCCCGGGTGGAGACGGCGCTCGACGGCGGTGCGCGGCGCGGTTCCTTCCCGGCAATCTTCCGGCGGGACCTGCTGCGGGTCACGCTCTTCGCCACCCTGCTCTCCACCGGCGTCCAGGGCGGCTACTACACCCTGGCGACCTGGGTACCGACCTACCTCAAGCAGGAACGCGGACTGACCGTGGTCGGCACGGGCGGCTATCTGGCCCTCCTGATCTCCGGCGCCTTCCTCGGCTATCTGACCGGGGGCTATCTCACCGACCGAATAGGCCGCAAGAACAACATCCGGCTCTTCGCGGTGCTCTCGGCGGCGGGTGTGCTGGCCTACTCGCAACTGCCCGCCGGGGAGAACGGGCTGCTGCTGGCCCTCGGGTTCCCGCTCGGGTTCTGCATGTCGGCCATCTTCAGCGGATTCGGCTCCTTCCTGAGCGAGTTGTATCCCACCGAGGTCCGCGGCACCGGCCAGGGCTTCACCTACAACAGCGGGCGGGCGGTGGGGGCCTTTCTGCCGACCCTGGTCGGCTTCCTCTCCGACAGCTGGGGGGTCGGCGGGGCGCTGGCCCTGGGCGCCGTCGGCTACGGTCTGGCCGTCGTGGCCCTGCTCGGCCTGCCCGAGACCCGGGGTCGGGAGCTGCTGTGACGGCGGAGCCCGGGCCGGGCCCGCCACCGTGTGATCACCGACCCTGACCCCCTCGGGGAGAGGAGCAACCGGATGTCCTGGGCGTCCATCGATCTCAACGCCGATCTGGGCGAGGGGTTCGGCCGCTGGCGGCTGACCGACGACCTGGCGCTGCTGTCGGTGGTGACCAGTGCCAATGTCGCCTGCGGCTTCCACGCGGGGGACGCGGCGACCATGCGGGAGGTGTGCGGCTGGGCGGCCGAGCGGTCGGTACGGATCGGGGCCCAGGTCTCCTACCGGGACCTGGCCGGGTTCGGGCGCCGGGCGATGGAGATACCGGCCCGGGAGCTGTCGGCCGAGGTCGCCTATCAGATCGGCGCGTTGGGCATCTTCGCCGCGGCGGCCGGTTCCCCGGTGTCGTATGTGAAGCCGCACGGCGCTTTGTACAACCGGGTGGTACGGGACGAGGAGCAGGCGGCGGCCGTGGTGGAGGGGGTACTGCTCGCGGACGAGCGGCTGCCGCTGCTCTCCCTGCCGGGGTCGGCGCTGCACACGGTGGCCGCGAAGGCGGGACTGCCCGTGATCACGGAGGGGTTCGCCGACCGGGCCTATACGGCCGAGGGCACCCTGGTGCCGCGGGAACAGGAGGGGGCGGTGGTCACGGACGAGGCGGCCGTGGTCGAACGGTCGATCGGCATGGCCCGCTTCGGGACGGTCACCACGCACTGCGGACGGGCCATCCCCATGCGGCCCAGGTCGCTCTGTGTCCACGGGGACACTCCGGGCGCGGTGGAGCTGGCCCGCCGGGTGCGGCGGGAACTGACGGAGGCGGGGGTCCGGGTGGAGGCGTTCGTATGAGGTCGTTGCGGGTGGGCGAGCGGGGGCTGCTGGTCGAGCTGGCGGACGGGGAGCAGGTGGGGGCGCTCCACGCGGAGTTGCTGCGCCGCCGCGCGGAGGGGCGGCTGCCGCCGGTGGCGGAGATAGTCCCCGCGGCCCGGACCGTACTGCTGGACGGTGTGGCGGACCCCGGGGGGCTGGCGATGGAGCTGGCCGGCTGGGAGCCCGCACCGCCCGTCGCCGAGGGCGCGGGCACGGTCGAGGTGCCGGTGCGTTACGACGGGCCCGATCTGGCGGAGGTGGCGGCGCTGTGGGGGGTACCGGTGGAGGAGGTGGCCGCGATCCACGCGGCGGCGGAGTTCCGGGTCGCGTTCTGCGGTTTCGCCCCCGGCTTCGGCTATCTGACCGGACTGCCCGCGCGGTACGCGGTGCCGCGCCGGGCGACGCCGCGGACGGCGGTGCCCGCCGGGTCGGTCGGTCTCGCCGGGCCCTATACGGGGGTCTATCCCCGGGCGTCGCCCGGGGGCTGGCGGCTGATCGGGCGGACCGAACTGGAGTTGTGGGATCCGGGCCGTGAACCGGCCGCACTGCTGTCACCGGGGGTACGGGTGCGGTTCGTGCCGCTGGCTTCATGACCGATCGGGCGGTGGCGGTGGTCAGGCCCGGGGCGCTGACGACGGTTCAGGACGCGGGAAGACCGGGGTACGCCCATCTCGGGGTGCCCCGGTCGGGTGCCCTGGACGCGCCCTCGGCCCGGCTGGTGAACCGGCTGGTGGGCAATCCGGCGGACGCGGCGGTGCTGGAGACCACCGTCGACGGCTGTGCGCTCCGGCCGCGCCGGGCGGTGACGGTGGCCGTCGGCGGGGCGCCCTGCGGAGTGCGGGTGGACGGGCGCCCGGTGGCGTGGGGCGCGCCGGTACGGGTGCCGTCAGGGGCGCTGCTGGACATCGGCCGGGCGACCTGGGGCGTGCGGACGTACGCGGCGTTCGCGGGCGGGATCGCGGTGGATCCCGTGCTGGGGAGCCGGTCGACGGATCTGCTGTCGGGGCTCGGGCCTCCGGTGCTCGCCGCCGGGACGGTTCTGCCACTGGGCATCCCGGGCGGGCCGCCGTCCGGTGCGGGCGGAGTAGTGCCGTGGCCGGGGCCAGCCGCCGCGCTGGTGTTGCGGATCCGGACGGGGCCGCGGGCGGACTGGTTCACCCCGGCCGCGCTGCGGGCCCTGGTCTCCGGTGGTCACCGGGTCTCCCCGGCGAGCAACCGGATCGGGATCCGGACGGAGGGCCCGCCGCTGGGGCGGGCGCGGGAGGGGGAGTTGCCGAGTGAGGGAATGGTGCTGGGCGCGGTCCAGGTCCCGCCGGACGGGCGGCCGGTGGTCTTTCTCGCGGACCATCCGACGACGGGCGGCTATCCGGTGGTCGCGGTGGTCGACGGCCGGGATCTGCCCGCGGCAGCCCAGGCGGTCCCGGGCACTCCGGTCCGGTTCGTCGCGCTGTCCTGACGCCGCCGGGCTCGTCGGACCCGTCGTCCGGGTACGGCCCGGACGGGCGGTACCGGCACGACCGGAACGGCACGTCGGAAGGGGTGGCGGGCGGCCGTCGGGCGAGGCCGGGCCGGTGGATCGCCGGGCCCTCGAAGGGGCGGGAATCGATGAAGCCGCCGGGCCCGTCGGGCACGGAGGACCGGAAGCGCCCCGAGGCAAGCCGCCGGGTGGCTCATCCGGGGTGCGCGGGGTGCTCCGGACGCGGGGGCCCGTCGGGGGTGCCGTAGCCTCCGCCGCCCGGGGTCACGACGACCAGGACGTCGCCCGGGGCGACCTCGGCCGTATCGGTTCCGGCGAGCGGGGTGACCGTACCGTCGGCGTGTTCGACCCGGTTCTCACCGAGCGCGCCAGGCGCGCCGCCCGCCATGCCGTAGGGGGCGATCCGGCGGTGGCCGGTGAGCAGGGCGACGGTCATCGGTTCGAGGAAGCGCAGCCGCCGGACGACCCCGTTCCCGCCGTGCCAGCGGCCCGCTCCCCCGCTGTCCGGGCGGACGGCGAAGGAGTCGACCCGGACCGGGTAGCGCCATTCGAGGATCTCCGGGTCGGTCAGCCGGGAGTTGGTCATATGGGTCTGCACGGCGTCGGCTCCGTCGAAGCCGTCGCCCGCGCCGGAGCCGCTGGCCACGGTCTCGTAGTACTGCACCCGGTCGTCGCCGAAGGTGACGTTGTTCATCGTGCCGGAGCCCTCCGCCTGGACGCCGAGGGCCGCGTAGAGCGCGCCGGTCACCGCCTGGGACGTCTCGACGTTCCCCGCGACGGTCGCGGCGGGCGGCTCGGGTGCCAGCATCGACCCGGGCGGTACCCGGATGTCCAGCGGTTCCAGACAGCCGCTGTTGAGGGGGATGTCCTCGCCGACGAGGGTACGGAAGACATAGAGCACGGCGGCCGTCACCACGGAGGTGGGCGCGTTGGTGTTGTCGGGCCGCTGGGGGGACGTACCGGTGAAGTCGATCACGGCGCTCCGGCGGGCGCGGTCGACCCGGACGGCGACCCGGATGGCCGCGCCGCCGTCCGTCTCGTAGGCGTAGGAGCCGTCGCCGAGCCGGGCCACGATCCGGCGGACGGACTCCTCGGCGTTGTCGCGGACGTGCCGCATATAGGCCCGCACGACATCGAGGCCGAACTGGTCGACCGTCTTGCGGAGTTCCGCGATGCCCTTCTCGTTGGCCGCGATCTGGGCGCGCAGATCGGCGATGTTGGCGTCGGGCGCGCGGGACGGGTGGCGGGCCCCGGTGAGCAGTTCCCGGGTCTCCCGTTCCCGCAGTTCGCCGTCCCGGACCAGCAGCCAGTTGTCGAAGAGGACGCCTTCCTCCTCGACGGTGGTACTGAAGGCGGGCATGGAGCCGGGGGTGATTCCGCCGATCTCGGCGTGATGGCCCCGGGAGGCGACCAGGAACAGCAGTTCGGTGCCGGAACCGTCGTAGACGGGGGTCACGACCGTCACATCGGGCAGATGGGTGCCGCCGTGGTACGGATCGTTGATCGCGAACACATCTCCGGGGCGCATTCCGTGGCCGGTGCCGTCCCGGTCGCGCCGGAGTACCTCCTTGATGGAGTCGCCCATGGAGCCCAGATGGACGGGGATGTGCGGGGCGTTGGCGATCAGATTGCCCTCGGCGTCGAAGAGGGCGCAGGAGAAGTCGAGCCGTTCCTTGATGTTCACGGAGTGCGCGGTGTTCTCCAGCCGGACGCCCATCTGCTCGGCGATGGCCATGAAGAGGTTGTTGAAGACCTCCAGCAGTACGGGGTCGACCGCCGTCCCGGCGGCGGCCTCGGCCGGGCGGGGTGCGACGCGGGTGAGCAGCAGATGGCCGCCGGGGCCGGCCTCGGCGCGCCAGCCGGGGTCGACGACGGTGGTGGCGTCGTCCTCGGTGAGGATCGCGGGTCCGGTGACGGTGTCGCCGGGGCGCAGGTCCGCGCGGCGGTGCAGGGGGACGTCCCGGCGGGCGCCTTCGGCGTGGAGGGGGACGAGGGCCCGGGGCGCGGGCGGTCGTCCCGGGTGGCCGGCGGGTGGCGGCGCGGCTTCGTCCGCCGGGTGCCGCTCCCCCGCCGCGCCGGTGGCCTCGACCGATACGGCCGCCAGGATCAGGGGTTTCGCCATGGTGAAGGCGTATCGGGCCCGGTGGGCGGTCTCGAAGGCGGCCCGCATCGCGGTGGCGTCGGCGAGCGGTACGGGCAGCCCGGAGTCCGTGCCCTCGTAGCGGATGACGACCCGGGCGCGGGTGGTGATGGACTCGTCGGGTACGCCGTCGGCGCGCAGTTCGGCCCGGGTGCGGTCGGCCAGCCGGTCGCACAGCTCCCGGACCCGGGCGACGGCGGCTCCGGTGAGTACGGTCTCCACGGACCGCTCCCGGATCGCGGTGGCGTCGGCGAGCCCGATGCCGTGCGCGGAGAGCACCCCTGCGAGGGGCGGTACGAGGACGGTGCCGACGCCCAGGGAGTCGGCGACCGCGCAGGCGTGCTGGCCGCCCGCGCCGCCGAAGGAGGTGAGGGCGTAGCGGGTGATGTCGTGTCCCCGCTGTACGGAGATCTTCTTGACCGCGTTGGCCATATTGAGGACGGCGATCTCCAGAAAGCCCGCGGCGACCTCCTCGGGGGTGTGGCCGGTCCCGGTCTCGCGGCGGACGCGCTCGGCGAGTGCGGCGAACCGCTCCCGGACGACGCCCGCGTCCAGGGGCTGGTCGCCGTCGGGTCCGAAGACGGCGGGGAAGTGGCCGGGCTGGATCCGGCCGAGCATCACATTGGCGTCGGTGACGGTCAGCGGCCCGCCCCGGCGGTAGCAGGCGGGGCCCGGGTCGGCGCCCGCCGAGTCGGGCCCCACCCGGTAGCGGCGGCCGTCGAAGTGGAGGACCGAGCCGCCGCCTGCGGCGACGGTGTGGACGCTCATCATGGGGGCACTCATCCGCACCCCCGCGACCCGGGTGCCCAGTTCGCGTTCGAACTCCCCGGCGTAGTGGGACACATCCGTGGACGTACCGCCCATGTCGAAGCCGATGACCCGGTCGTATCCGGCCAGGGCGGCGGTCCTGACCATGCCGACGACACCGCCCGCCGGGCCGGAGAGCACGGCGTCCTTGCCCCGGAAGTGGGCGGCCTCGCGCAGCCCGCCGTTGGACTGCATGAACAGCAGCCTGATCCCGGGGAGTTCGGCGGCGACCTCGTCGACGTACCGCCGCAGGATCGGCGAGAGATAGGCGTCCACGACGGTGGTATCGCCCCGGGGCACCAGTTTGATCAGCGGGCTGACCTCGTGGGAGCAGCTGACCTGGGTGAAGCCGAGGTCGCGGGCGGCCGCGGCGACCAGGGTCTCGTGTTCGGGATGCCGGTAGCCGTGCAGCAGGACGACGGCGGCGGAGCGCACCCCGGCGGCCCGGACGGCGGCGAGGCGTTCGGTGACGGCGGTGAGGTCGAGCGGGCGGACGACCGTGCCGCGGGCGTCGATCCGTTCGGGGATCTCCACGACGTGGTCGTAGACGGGAGACGGCAGCTCGATCCGGCGGTCGAAGATCCGGGGCCGGTTCTGGTAGGCGATGGCGAGGGCGTCGCCGAAGCCCTCGGTGATCAGCAGCGCGGTGGGTTCGCCGCGCCGCTCCAGCAGGGCGTTGGTGGCGACGGTCGTCCCCATCCGGACCGTGCCGACCCGTTCGGCGGGCACGGGTTCGCCGGGCGCGAGGCCGAGGATCAGCCGGATCCCGGCGACGGCGGCGTCGCGGTACCGCCCGGGGTCGTGGGAGAGGAGTTTGCGGGTGACGAGCCGTCCGTCGGGCCGTCGCCCGATGACATCGGTGAAGGTGCCGCCTCGGTCGATCCAGAACTCCCAGCGCCCGGTCATATCCCCATTCTGAACCGGCGGGGGTGCCGCCGTGGGTCTTTCCGGCCCGGCCCGGGGCGGCGTCCCCGGCTCCGGCTCCGGAACCGGAACCGGAACCGGCGCCGGGTGATCACGTAGGTCCGTACGGCACAGCCGGGGCAGGGTGCGCGGACGCGCCTTGGGGGCCGGTCGCGGTCGGCGCGTACGGCCGGGGAGCCGGTACGGAGCCGGTTACGGACGCGGCATACGGCGTCGCGGCCGACCACCGGGCCGGGAAAAGAGCGGAGCCGGTCGGCGCGTACGGCCTCACGGCGGCCGGATACGGCACCCGTACCCGGGGCCGGTCACGAAGCGGACGCGCGGACGGCGCGCGAACTCGCACCCGGCGGCGCGGCGGGGCCGCCGCGCGGTGATGGTCGTACCGGCGGGGTTCCGCCGCCCGGCGGGTTCGGTGCCGGGCGGCGGGGCGTACGACGGGTGCGACGGGTACGACAGCGGGTCAGTGCGGCGGGCCGTCCGCGGCCATCCGGCTCCGGACCACCGTCTGGACCTCGGCCTCCTCCGCCGGATCGGCGGCGAGGCGACGGAACCGTTCCGCGACGCGGAGGTCGCCGGTCGCGGCGTGGTGGGCGGCCACCTCGCGGGTGGTCTCCTCGCAGTCCCACAGGCATTCCACCGCGAAGCCGGTGGCGAAGGACGGGTCGGTCGCGGCCAGGGCGCGGGCCGTCCGGCCGCGCAGGCAGGAGGACGCGGTCTCGCGGTAGACATGGCGCAGTACGGGAGCGGCGCAGCCGATGCCGAGCCGGCCCGCGCCGTCGACCAGGGTCCAGAGCAGGAGGGAGTCGGGGCCCTGGGCCCGGACGGTTTCACGGAGGGCGCCGAGCACGAGCCGGGCGTCGTCCGCCCCGCCCCGGCAGGCGAGCACCCCGGCGGCGGAGGCGCCGAGCGCGTCGGGCCGCTGGACCCAGCCGCGGGCCCGGTCGACGGCGGCCTCGCCGCACATCCGCTCGAACGCGGCGACGGCCGCGTCGGCGACGGTACGGGAGCCGGTGGAGACCGCGTACTCGATCAGGTCGAGGACGGCGGGGTCGCCGCGTTCGGCGAGATAGTGGAGCGCCGCGGAGCGTGCGCCGTCGGCGCCGTCGCGCGCGGCGACCAGGACGGCGGGCCGGTCGGCTTCACCGGCGACGGCCGCCAGGCAGCGGGCCGCCGGGACGTGCAGGGGCGTGCCGCGCTCCTGGCCCTGGTCGGCCCAGTCGAAGACGGACTGCACGCTCCAGTCGGGCCGGGGGCCGGAGGGCCGCATCTGGCGTTGCCAGCGGTCGAAGGAGCCGGCCTCACTGGCGGCCCGCACCCGGGCCCCGACGTCCTCGCGCGGATCCTGGGCCCAGAGCCGCCAGGGCCGGGGCTCGAAGGCGTCACGGACGGCGGCGGCCAGTTCGGCGTCGCCTTCCGGTCCGGCGGGGAATCTGGCGAGTACGGGCTCGGCGAGGGCGCGCAGCCCAGCGTCGTCGTCACGGAGCGCCAGCTCGTCGAGCGCCCACTCCCAGTTCGACCCGCGGGCGGCGTAGTCGCGCAGCAGGGCGAGGGCGTCGGGCCGGCCGTAGGCCGCGAGATGGCCCAGGACGGCGAGCGCGAGCCCGGTCCTGGACTCGTCGGTGTCGAGGACGTCGTCGGCGTCGGACAGGTGGCGCCGGATCTCCTCCAGACCTCCGTGGAGGTCGAGGTAGAGCCGGGCGTAGTAGAGGGAGCGGTTCTCGACCTGCCAGTCGTGGCGGGGATCGTTCAGCACGCAGTGGTTGAGGGCGGCGAGCGCCTCGTCGCGGGGGGCGGCGAGGGCGTGCAGCGTGCCGTCGCCGCGGCCCCTCTGCAACAGGCCGAGCAGGGTACCGCTCGGCGCTATGACTGGATCGAACATGGGGAAAGCCTCACATCAAGCTCTCGACGCAACCGGGGACGGAGATGCCTAGGCCGCGCAACAGCCCGGGGAACCGGCCGTCGCCTGGTTCGTCCTCCACGCACGTCGCTTGGTGTAGACCATCTTCCTCGCCTCTCGTCGGTGGGTCCCCGGGGGAACTCCCGGTGATGTCCGGGACGGGACCCGTCGTCATGATGACCCACCCATATCGCCACCGCGACCACATTTACGACGTCCTTTGCCGGTGATCCCCGCATTCGGCACGCGGGGACTCCGGGACGGAGCCGGAAACTCTCCGTGACGAAGGGGTGAATCCGTTCGGTCGCCTCAGCGGTCGCCGGGGTGGCCGAACAGTTCCAGAAGCTCTGTCTTCCCAAACATTCGCGCGGTATCCACGGCGGAGGGCGTTCCGGCCCCGGGATCGGCCCCGTGGGCGAGCAGCACGCGGACGACCTCGTCCTCGCCCTTGAAGACGGCTCCGGCCAGCGGGGTCTGGCCCCGGTCGTTGACGCGGTCGGGCGCGGCACCCCGGGCGAGCAGCGCCTCGACGGCGGCGGAGTGCCCGTGATAGGCCGCGAGCATCACCAGGGTGTCGCCCCGGTCGTTGGTGAGGTCGGCGGGGACTCCGGCGTCGACATACGCGGCGAGCGCCTCGGTCTCCCCGCGGCGCGCCAGGTCGAAGACCTTGGTCGCGAGTTCGACCACGTCCGGGTCGGGGGACTCACTCATCGCGGGGACCGCCTTTCACTCGTCGGTGCCGTTCGGCGCGGCCGGCGTGTGTGCCGTCTCCGGCTCCGCCGACCTGGGCGTACGGCGGGAACAGCCGTACGAGCGACGGACAGCGTACTGCCCGTACGCCCGGTGCCGTCCCGGCGGTCGCCGGGACGGCCGCGATTCCGCCGACCGGTCGCGCCGTCCGGCTGCCGGGGTCCGGCCCGATCACCGGTTACAGATGGTTTGTCCGCTACTTTGGTGAACATTCCAGCTTTTCACCCTTTTGCACCTTTAATCACATATGCACTTCCTGTGAGGCTGGAAGTACTCAAGGTGACTGTCCCCTCACCCAGGAGAACATCATGATCCTCTCCATCTCGGGCGTGGTCCTGCTCGCGATCATCGTCTTCCTCTTCTTCAAGAAGGACGGCCTCAAGGCGTCCCACGCGCTGGTCTGCGCCCTCTTCGGCTTCTTCCTCGCGGGCACCGCCATCGCGCCCAGCATCACCGCGGGCAGCCAGAGCCTGGCCAGCCTGCTGGGCGGCATCAAGTTCTGATCCGCCGAGGCCGTTGTCACCGTCAGCCCCGCCTTCGAGGACCCCCAGGATCAGGAGTACGACGTGGCCCCGCGACCACTCACCCGCATCATGAGCAGCGGAACCGCGCGGCTCACCCGGAGCCGGGAGCTGGCCCGCTCGGCCGGTGCCGGGGCCACGGACGTGCTCCATCCGCTGATCGTCCTCTCCCGGGGGCTGCGGGAGCTGACGGGCGCGGCCCGGCGGCGCTGGGCCGACACCCCCAAGGAGAAGCGGGGTCCCGCCCTCTTCTTCGCGGGTGCCGGGGTGCTGCTGGTCGCGTTCGTCCCGTACGGACCCCTTTCGGCCCTGATCGCGCTGATGGCCGCCGCCGCCTGGAAGGGGCGGGCGCCCGCGCCCGTCGACAAGGGGCCGGACGAGGCGGAGACCGGACGGCTCCAGGCCCTCTACGAGGCTCTGGTGCCGTACTTCGCCGTCCCCGACGACCCGGCTCCGCTGTTCGCCCCCGGCGGCCGGTGGGAGAGCGCCTTCTCCGACGCGGCCTTCGACGACGCCGGACGGCTGACGGCGCTCCGGATCCGCTACCCGGCCTACTTCACCGACGGCGAGGCCGCGTCCCGGGCCCGGGTGGAGCAGGTGCTGTACGCCAAGTCGGGCCGGGACCGCGAGTACCGGTTCGGCTGGGACGAGGAGGGCAACGAGCTGACCCTCGGCGTCCTCGCGCCGCTGCCGACGACCGTCGTGGCCCAGCACTTCGTCACCGCCCCCGGGGAGACCGTCCTCGGCTTCACCGACGAGGGCGCGGTCCGGCGGACCCTGCCCGTCCGGGACCGGGACGCCTCCGGCGACGGTGAGGGCGACGGCGTACGGGACGCCCCGCCGGTGATCTGGCGGACCGGCCCCCGCTCGGCCGAACCGCACCTCCTGGTGGCGGGCGAACCCGGCGGCGGCGCCTCGACCCTGCTGCGGTCGATCGCCGTCCAGGCGCTCCGGCACGGCGGTGACGTCCTCGTCGTGGAGGGCGGCGGTACGGGCGAGTACGCGTTCCTGGCCGGCCGGGTGGGCGTGGTGGGCGTCGAGTGCTCCCCCGACGGCGCGGCCGAGGCGCTCGACCGGGCGGCCCGGGAGACCGAGCGGCGGCTGATCTCCGCCAACCGGGCCCGGCAGGCCGGGCTGCCCGCGCCCACCGACACCCGGCGGCCGCTGTGGATCCTGGTGGACCGGCCGTCGGCCCTGGCGCATCCGGCCGCCGCCGACGGGCGCCCCGACCCGCAGGAGCTGCTGCACATCCCGCTGCGGCACGGCCGGGCGGCCGGGGTGATCGTGGTGGTGGCCGAGCAGGCGGACCGTCTGGACTCCCTCACCGACGCGGTACGCGATCACACCCGGGCCCGGGTGGCGCTCGGTCGCCTGACGGCCGGCCGGATCGCCGAGGTCCTGGGCGAGGGGCCGCCGTCGACCCCGCTCGCGCAGGTCCCGCCGGGGCGCGGCTACGCCCGGCTGGGCACCGGTCCCGTACTGCGGATGCAGGTACCGGAGACCCCGGACCCGTACGACGACGCGACCGACGAGACCAGCCGCGAGGCCGTACTGGAGCTGCTGCCGGAACGCCATGACGAACTGCCGGACCAGGACCAGGACCGGGACCAGGAACCGGAGCCGGAGCCGGGCGATCGTCCACGGATCCCGGCGGCACTCCCGGCGGACGGCTGACGACGCCTCGGACGGCCGCCCGTACGGGTCGTCGGGCGGCCTCCCGTACGGGTCCGAACGCCCGGGACGCACACACGCAGTCGCCGGTCCCCGGACCGCGGGTGGCCGCTCGCGCGGTTCCCGCGCCCCTCGACACCGTCACCCGAGCCCGCGCGCAGGCATCCAGAGGCCGGACCGCACCCTCGCGCACCGGCGCGGCCGGACCATCGCCGGCCGGCCGCCCGAGGTCCCGTCAGGCCACGAAGGTCCGCTGCGGCTCCGTGCCCGTCGTGCCGCCGCGTTCCACCAGGCGGGCCGCCGCCGCCAGCCGGGTCGCGGCCTCGTCGGCGACGGGCCCGGTGACCGTGAACGGCAGCCGTACGAACCCCTCGAAGGCCCCGTCGACACCGAACCGGGGCCCGGACGGCACCCGGATGCCCACCCGCTCCCCCGCCTCCGCGATCCGGGAACCCGACAGTCCGCCGGTCCGCACCCAGAGCGTCAGCCCGCCCGCGGGCACCGTGAATTCCCACTCCGGCAGTTCGCGGCGGACCGCGGCGACCAGTGCGTCCCGGTTCTCCCGGGCCTGGGTCCGCCGGACGGCGACCGCCTCCTCCCAGCCACCGGTCCGCATCAGCCAGTTGACGCCGAGCTGCTCCAGGACGGGGGTGCCCAGGTCGGCGTAGGCGCGGGCGGCGACGAGGGAGCGGATCACATCGGGAGCGGCCCGGACCCAGCCGATCCGCATCCCCGCCCAGAACGCCTTGCTGGCCGAGCCCACGGTCACCACCGTGCTGCCTGCCGGGTCGAAGGCGCAGACCGGCCTGGGCCGGTCGGTCCCCTCGTCGAGCCGTAGCTCGGTCATGGTCTCGTCCACCACGAGTACGGTCCCGGCGGACCGGGCCGCCTCCACGAGTCCGCGCCTCCGCTCCTCGTCGGCGAGCGCGCCGGTGGGGTTGTGGAAGTCGGCGACGACGTACGCCAGCCGGGGCGCGGCCTCCCGCAGCACCTGCCGCCAGCGGTCCAGATCCCAGCCGCCGAGCCCCTCCAGCATCGCCACCGGGACCAGCCGGGACCCGGCCTCGCGCATCAACTGGAGGATGTTGGCGTACGACGGGGACTCCACGGCGACCCGCTCGCCCCGCCCCGCGAAGAGATGGCAGAGCGCGTCCATGGCACCCATCGCGCCGGTGGTCACCATGATCTGTTCGGGCATGGTGGGGATTCCGCGGGCCGTGTACCGCTCGGCGAGCAGCTGCCGCAGGACGGGGATGCCCGCCGGGTAGTCGCCGTGGGTGTGGGCGTACGGCGGCAGCTCCTCCAGGGCGCCCTGTATCCCCCGGGTGAGCCAGGGCTCGGGGGCGGGGAGGGCGGCGCAGCCGAGGTCGATCATGGAGCCGAGGGCTTCGGGCGGCAGGGGTTCGAGGCCGCGCGCGGGCAGTGGATTGCCTGCCGGTACGGCGGTCCAGCTCCCGGATCCCCGGCGGGACTCCAGGAAGCCCTCGGTGCGCAGCGCCTCGTAGGCGGCGGCGACGGTGGTCCGGCTGACGGCCAGCGCCAGGGCCAGCTCCCGCTCGGCGGGGAGCCGGGCGGCGACCGGGACGCGGCCCTCCAGGACGAGGACGCGGATCCCGTCGGCGAGGGCCCGGTAGGCGGGCGGCTTGCGGGTGCCGGGCCCGGCCGGGCGGGGCTGCTGGGCGGCGAGCTGACGGGCGAGCTGGGCCGCTCCTACGGCAGAAGTCCACCGAGACAAGGAAATCAGTCCACCTTCCGCGAATTGGCCATGGCTGGCATCCAGCCCATGGCCACAGGGTGACATAAGTCAGTCCACTGAGACCAGGAGGGGGCCAACCGTGTCCACCGAGCCCGCGCCCGAGGAAACCCGGCGGCATGCCCCCGCCGATCGCCGGAACGTTCCCGCCGACGGGCGGGCGCCCTCGGCCGAGACCGGCGGCACGGCGGACGGTACGGCCGGGGCGCCGCCCGCCCCCGGGAGCAGACGGCTCGCCCGCCGGCTGACCCAGCTCTACGCCGGACTGGTGCTGTACGGCGTCAGCTGCGCGCTGATCCTCCGCGGCGGGCTCGGCCTCGAACCGTGGAACGTCCTCCACCAGGGGCTCTCCGAGCGCACCGGGCTCTCCATGGGCGTGGTGATGACCGCGGTCGGCGCCCTGGTGCTGCTGCTGTGGATCCCGGTCCGGCAGCGCCCGGGGCTGGGCACGGTCTCCAATGTGGTGGTGATCGGCTTCGTCATGGACGGGGCGCTGATGGTGCTGCCGGAGCCGGAGGGCCTGGCCGTACGGATCCCGGTGATGGTCGCCGGGATCGTCCTGAACGGGGTGGCGACGGGCCTCTACATCGCGGCCCGGTTCGGTCCGGGGCCCCGGGACGGCATCATGACCGGACTGCACCGGGCGACGGGGCTGTCGATCCGGCTGGTGCGGACGATCGTCGAGGTGACGGTGGTCACCACCGGTTTCCTGCTCGGCGGCACGGTCGGCGTCGGCACGATCGCCTACACCCTGGCCATCGGCCCGCTGGCCCAGTTCTTCCTCCGGATCTTCGCCGTTCCCGAGCCGGACGCCCCTGGCCGGGTCGTGGCCGGGGGCACCCCGGGCCGGGTGATACTGCGGCGGTGACCAGCGTGCCCCCGCCCCGGACCCATCCGTATCTCGACCACCCCTCGGTGGTGCCGTTCGCGCACCGGGGCGGGGCGGCCGACGGCCTGGAGAACACCCTCAGCGCCTTCCGGCGCGCCGCCGCCCTCGGCTACCGCTGGTTCGAGACCGATGTCCACACCACCGCCGACGGCCGTCTGGTCGCCTTCCACGACGAGACGCTGGACCGGGTCACCGACGCCCGGGGGCGGATCGCCGAGCTGCCCTGGTCCGAGGTGCGGCGGGCCCGGGTGGGCGGGGTCGAGCCGCCGGTGCTGCTGGAGGAGCTGGTGGAGGAGTTCCCCGAGGCCCGGTGGAACGTCGATCTGAAGGCCGGGTCGGCGGTGGAGCCGCTGGTGGAGCTGGTCCGGCGGGCGGATCTGTGGGACCGGCTCTGCGCGGGCTCGTTCTCGGAGGGCCGGATCGCCGCAGCGGCCCGGCTTGCGGGCCCCCGGCTGGCGACGTCGTACGGCGTCGGGGGCGTCGTCGGACTGCGGCTGCGGTCGCTCCGGATCCCGGCGCCGCTGCGGCCCGGCGCGGTCTGCGTCCAGGTCCCGGAGTACCGGGGCGGGGTCCGGGTGGTGGACCGCAGGTTCGTCGCCGAGGCCCGGCGGCGGGGGCTGAAGGTCCATGTCTGGACGGTGAACGACCCCGTCCGGATGCGGGCCCTGCTCGACCTGGGCGTGGATGGCATCATGACCGATCATCTGGAGACGCTGCGCGCGGTGCTGACCGAACGGGGAGCCTGGGTCTGATCCGCCGCGTCCGCGCCACGAGAGACGAGGGGGCGCGGCATGGTCGCCGAGATCACGGAACCGGCGGGCCACGGCGGCGAGGACGGCGACGGAAGCGGGGGCGGGAACGGCGGCCCGGACCGGCGGGAGCTGGCCCGGCAGCGGCACGGCTGGTACTTCTACGACTTCGCCTGCTCCGTCTACTCCACCAGCGTCGTCACCGTCTTTCTGGGGCCGTATCTGACCGAGGTCACCAAGACGGCGGCCGGGGCCGACGGCTATGTCCACCCCCTGGGAATACCCGTCCGGGCCGGTTCCCTCTTCGCCTACGCCGTCTCCGTGTCGCTGGTGCTCGCGGTGGTGCTGATGCCGCTGGCGGGCGCCTGGGCGGACCGCACGGGCCGGAAGAAGCCGCTGCTGGCGGCCTCCGCCTATATCGGGGCCGCCGCGACGACCGGCATGTTCTTCCTCGACGGGGACCGCTATCTGCTGGGGGCGGTGCTGCTGATCGTCGCCAATGCCGCGCTCGCGGTCTCGATGGTCCTCTACAACTCCTATCTGCCGGAGCTGGCGGAGCCCGCCGAACGGGACGCGGTCTCCTCCCGGGGCTGGGCCTTCGGCTACACCTCGGGCGCCCTGGTCCTGGTCCTCGATCTGGTGCTGTACGGGAACCACGAGGGCTTCGGCCTTTCGGAGTCGGAGGCGGTACGGATCTGCCTCGCCTCGGCCGGGCTCTGGTGGGGCGCGTTCACCCTGATCCCGCTGCGACGGCTGCGGGACCGGCGGATCCCGCCCGGGGAGCGGGCCGCGGGCGCGGGCGGGCTGCGGCAGCTCGCGGCCACCCTGCGGGACATGCGGCGGCATCCGCTGACGCTCTCGTTCCTGCTGGCGTATCTCGTCTACAACGACGGCATCCAGACCGTGATCTCCCAGGCGTCGGTCTACGGCCAGGAGGAGCTGGATCTCGGCCAGACGACGCTGATCGTGGCGGTCCTGCTGGTGCAGGTACTGGCCGTGGCGGGGGCGCTGGGGATGGGGCGGCTGGCCCGGCGGTACGGGGCGCGGCCGGTCGTCCTCGGCTCGCTCGCCGTCTGGACCCTGATTTTGGCGGCGGCCTACTTCCTGCCCGCCCGGGCCCCGGTCTGGTTCTTCGGTCTCGCGGCGGCGATCGGCCTGGTCCTGGGCGGCAGCCAGGCGCTGTCCCGGTCCCTCTTCTCCCATCTGGTGCCGCGCGGCAAGGAGGCCGAGTACTTCTCCGCGTACGAGCTGAGCGACCGGGGGCTGAGCTGGCTGGGACCGCTCGTCTTCGGTCTCGCGTACCAGCTGACCGGGAGCTACCGGGACGCGATCCTCTCCCTGGTGGCCTTCTTCGCGATCGGTTTCGTCCTGCTGGCGAGGGTGCCGCTGCGGCGCGCGGTGGCCGCGGCGGGCAATCCCGTACCGGACCGGATTTAGACCTTGAAGTGAAAGGCCGGTAGTGTACGCGTTTGGCCTGCCAGGCGGACCGTTACTGCGCACGGTGAAAGCGACATCACTGGGTGACACTTTCTGCCAGATGTGACAAACCGGGCGTCGGCGGGTACCCCAACACGGGGGAAGCAGCGGCACGACGGGCGACGCATGACCCGGAACGGGAATCTTTACGGCCGACCGGACGTTGACCGGATGACGACGACAGCGACACCTGTCCTGTGGGCGACAAGCCCGGGAGGCACGATTCATGAGTGAGCGAGCTCTCCGCGGCACGCGACTCGTGGTGACCAGCTACGAGACGGACCGCGGCATCGATCTGGCCCCGCGCCAGGCGGTGGAGTACGCATGCCAGAACGGACATCGTTTTGAGATGCCGTTCTCGGTGGAGGCGGAAATTCCGCCGGAGTGGGAGTGCAAGGCGTGCGGCGCCCAGGCACTCCTGGTGGACGGCGACGGCCCCGAGGAGAAGAAGGGCAAGCCCGCTAGGACGCACTGGGACATGCTCATGGAGCGGCGGACCCGCGAGGAGCTGGAGGAGGTCCTGGCCGAGCGGCTGGCGGTCCTGCGCTCCGGCGCCATGAATATCGCGGTGCATCCGCGGGACAGCCGGAAGTCCGCGTGAGTCCGTCCGTCCGGATCGTCTGACGGTACGGACGGATAGCTCGGCCGGCTTCCGCGACCATCGAAACGCCCGCGGGCCGGGTCACCTGAAGGTGACCCGGCCCGCGGGCGTTTTCCGTGCACCTACGTGCGGGGGCTCCCGTACGGGATCCGCTCACATCTGGGCGCGGTCCGCCGCCCGGACGCCACCGGGGCCGTACGTCCGGGAGAGCGGCTCACGGCCCCGCTCCCCGGATCGCGGGGCAGACAGCCGGAGACGCCTGCCCCCGCCACCGCGGACCTGAGGGGCGCAGCCGCGCGACCCGCCACGAACCCGACCGGTCGGCCCGGCGACCGCCTACGGTCGCCGGGCCGGCCGGTCGTATTCACCCAAGACGCCCTACGGGCGCTCGTCGGGGCGGATGACCCGGCCCTCGATGATCTTCGGGGGGCCGTCGGCGTCCTCCGGCCGGGCGGACGGGCTCGCCGGGGCCGGGTCGACGACCTCGCCCGGTACCACCTTGCCGTCGGGACGGTGGATCCTGGCCTGGTTGAAGGCGTCGCCGATCGTGCCCGGCGCGGCGGCCCGCATCCGGCGCTCCACCGACCGTTCGAGGGACCGGCTCAGCGCCTTGCGCACCGGCGGCACCAGCAGCACCAGACCGAGGGCGTCGGAGGCGAACCCGGGGGACATGATCAGCACCCCGGCGAGCATCAGAAAGCCGTTGCCCGAGGATTCCGGCGCCTTCGCCGGGTCCGCCCCGGGCTGCTGGGCCCGCTGCAGGGTCTCGCTGAGGTTCCGGAAGGCGTTGCGGCCCGCCCGCTTGACGATCGCCGCTCCGGCCACGGCCTGGGCGATCAGCAGCGCGAACAGCGGGAGTACCCCGATCGCCCCGCCGACCAGGATCAGCAGCCAGATCTCCAGCGCCAGCCAGCCGAGCGCGGCCAACGGGAGCAGCCTGCGGAAACGTGAGCTCTGGGGTGCCGTCGGGGGCACGGAACCGGTCGTCATGACCCCAGTGTGCCTGGGCGGGCGCCGCTCCGGCACGGCCGGGTGATCTTCGACCGGCTCCCGGGCCGCCGCCCGCCCGTACGAGCCCGACGGATCCCGACGAGTCCCGAGGGGCCCCCGCGCCCCGTACGGGCCGTTCCGGCCGGGGCGGGCGCCCGGAGCGGGTCAGGGCGCCGACCGGCCCCGGAAACGGTTCGCCCGGTCCGACAGGCCCCAGCCCGCGACCCGCCACAGCGCCTCGACGGCGATGTCCCGGTTCATCTTGGAGTCGCCCAGCTCCCGCTCGACGAAGGTGATCGGGACCTCGACCACGTGATACCCGGCGGCCACCGCCCGGCGGGCCAGATCGACCTGGAAGCAGTAGCCCTGGGACGCGACCTCGGAGAGCCCGAGGCCGCGCAGCGTCTCGGCCCGGAAGGCGCGGTAGCCGCCGGTGACGTCCCGGATGGAGATGCCGAGGAGCAGCCGGGAGTAGGTACTGCCGCCCCGGGAGAGGAATTCGCGGTACTTCGGCCAGTTCACCACCCGGCCGCCGGGGACCCAGCGCGAGCCGAGTACGAGATCGGCGCCCTTGAGCGCGGTCAGCAGCCGGGGCAGTTCCTCGGGCTGGTGGGAGCCGTCGGCGTCCATTTCGATCAGTACGCCGTAGTCGTGCTCCAGGCCCCAGGAGAAGCCCGCGAGGTAGGCCGCGCCCAGGCCCTCCTTGCCCTTGCGGTGGAGCACATGGACCTGTTCGTCCTCGGCCGCCAGCTCGTCGGCCAGCTTTCCGGTGCCGTCGGGGCTGTTGTCGTCGGCGACCAGCACGTCCGCGTCCGGGACCGCGGCCCGGACCCGGGACACGATCTTCTTGATGTTCTCCGCCTCGTTGTAGGTCGGAATGATCACCAAGGCTCGGCCGAGTGGCCCGTACCGCCTCTGGACCCCGCGGTCCGTAGCGCCCTCGTTCACTGCTGCCCCTTCATGTCGTGCACAGGGACCCACCTTAGCGATCGCGGGGCGGCGGGCAGCGGCGGCTCGGGATATGGGGTGTCGGGAAAGGGCCGCCGGGGCGCCTCGGGGGCGGCGGACGGTGCCGGAGGCGAGGGCCGGACGGATCGGGGACCGGCGTCCTTCGGGCCGACCTGGGACCCGCTGGCTGCGGATCGACCGAGAGCCGTTGTCTACTGAACGCCGGACCCCTATCCGGGTCACACCTGCCGACCGGCTGAAACCTTCCCTCGCCCCCGAGGCGCGGGCGCTGGACCTGGCTCCCAGTGGCAGCGCTCCGGTGCGGTGCGCTGCCCCATGGCCCAGCGGCGTTCGAGACGTGTGTGGATGCTCGTCCGGTCGGACGTCCTGTGGTGGACTCGGCCGAACCTACCCGCCCCTGGGCGCTCCGTGTCAACAGTCGTGCGATCTGGGCGGTTTGCCCAATTCACCCGACCGGCACCGCAGACCCGCAGGTAGCGGCGGAGAGCCCGGAGGGCCGGGCCGTTGAGCGAAATGTCCGGACGTCACCCATTGAGACGATCGAAGATGATTTGTCCGGACACAACTGTACGAAGACAGAACGGCAGTTCGGCACCGGGGGTCAGGTCCGGCAGCCCCGGGGTGCCGGAGCGGGGGTCGGTGGACCAGCGTGCCACCCGGTCGTCGGGGGCCTGGACCACCAGGTCGCCGGTCCGCCAGACGGCGTAGTCGGCGGGCGCCCCGGGGACCAGGGTCCCCGCGTCGTCCCGGCCGACGGCCCGCCAGCCGCCCCGGGTGTGGGCGGTGAAGGCGGCCCGGACCGAGATCCGGTGCTCGGGCGTCCGGTGGAAGGCGGCGGCCCGGACCGTACCCCACGGGTCCAGCGGGGTCACCGGGCTGTCCGAGCCGAGCGCGAGCGGCACCCCGGCGCGCAGCAGGGCGGCGTACGGGTTGAGGGTGCGGGCCCGTTCGACGCCGAGCCGTTCGGCGTACATGCCCTCGTCGCCGCCCCAGGCGGCGTCGAAGGCGGGCTGGACGGAGGCGGTGAGCCCGAACTCGGCGAAGGCCGCGATGTGTTCGGGGGTGAGCATTTCGGCGTGTTCGACCCGGTGGCGGGCGGCCCTGATCCGGGCGGTGCCCAGCCGGTCGGCGGCGGCCCGTACGCCGGTCACGACGGCGGTGAGCGCGGCGTCGCCGATGGCGTGGAAGCCGGCCTGGAGCCCGGCCTCGGTACAGGCGGCGACATGGGCTGCGATCGCGGCGGCGTCGAGGTGGGCCTTACCGGTGTGATCCGCGTCGGCGTAGGGGGCGTGCAGACAGGCCGTGTGGGAGCCGAGGGAGCCGTCGGCGAAGAGGTCACCGGCCGCGCCCAGGGCGCCCAGGGCGCGGATCCGTTCGGCGTCCTTCGCGTCCGCGACGGGTTCGGCCCAGTAGCCGACGACCCGGGGGGCGGGGCCGTCGGCGGCGAGGGCGAGCAGTCCGGTGAGGTCGGCCTCGGAGGAGATCTCGGGCCCGGCGCACTCGTGGAGGGTGCCGATGCCGAGGGCGGCGGCCCGGTCGAGGGCGGCGCGCTGGGCGGCCGTCCGCTGGGCGGGGGTGACGGCCGCGTGGGCGGCGGCGCGTACGGCGTGGTGGGCGGCGTCGGTGAGGGGGGCCTCGGGGTGGTAGCCGGTCAGCCCGGTGACGCCGGGGACCAGGTCGAGGAGGGCGGTGGTGGCGACGGCCGAGTGGACGTCGACCCGGGGCAGATAGAGCGGCCGCCCGCCGGTCGCCTCGTCGAGTTCGGGCCGGGACGGCGGCCGCCGCTCGGGCCAGCGGGCCGCGTCCCAGCCGCCGCCGAGCAGGACCGCGTCGCCCGGGTGGGCGGCGGCGTGCTTCCGTACCAGCGCCAGCGCGTCGGCGAGGGACGCGGCGCCCGACAGGTCGAGTCCGGTGAGCGCGAGCCCGGTGGCCGTCGTGTGCACATGTGCGTCGGTGAACGCCGGGGTGACGAGCGCTCCGGCGAGGTCGACGGTCTCGTCGACGCCGTCGGTGAAGGCGTCGGCCGCCCCCTCGGAGCCCACCCAGGCGATATGGCCCCGCTCGACGACCATCGCCGTGGCGAAGGGGTCGGCGGGGCTGTGGACCTCGCCGCCGCGCAGCAGAACGGTCCGCTCGGAAACATCGGGAGCGCCGGGAACGGGGGCGGTGCGATCACTCATGGCGCCCAGCCTAGGCCGTGTCCGGAAAGCGACGCCGCACGCCCGGGGGGGGCGGGCGGACGGGGGGTCAGAGGCTCGGGGGGCGGGCTTCGTAGGGAGTCGAGAGGACGACCGTCGTCCGGGTGGAGACCCCGGCGAGGGTACGGATCCGGGTGAGGAGGTTCTCCAGGCCGGTCGGGGTGGCGACCCGGACCTTGAGGATGTAGTTCTCGTCGCCCGCGACGCTGTGGCACGCCTCGATCTCCGCGACGCCCGCGAGGCGTTCGGAGATGTCGTCCGGCGCGCTCGGGTCGAAGGGCTTGACCGAGATGAACGCCGTCAGCGGCAGCCCGACGGCCTCCGGGTCGACGACGGCCGCATAGCCCCGGATGACACCCCGCTGCTCCAGACGGCGGACCCGCTGATGCACCGCCGAGGTGGACAGGCCGGTGGCCTTGCCCAGGTCGGTGTAGCTCATCCGCCCGTCCTTGACGAGCAACTCGACGATCTGACGATCCAGCTCCTCCATGCGCATCAACTTAATTGCCCGCGGGGGTTCCGGCACACCGCTCGGCGGCCCGGCGGGCCCGGCGACCTATCGATGTGACGAACGCCACAGGATTGGAATGGTCTTGACCGTAACCGGATGGTTATCCACCACTGCGGATGGGAAGTGCTTGGTGTGGTCGAGGCCACACGAGCCAGGTTGGCCCACCCGAGGGGGAGATTCTCCATGCAGAGTGTCAAGAACAGTGTTCGTACCGAACCGGAGCCCGTTGATCCGGCCGAGACGGCCGGGTCCGCGGAGTCCGGGAGGGCCGCCGAGCCGGACGAGGTGAACGCGTACGAGACCTTCGAGATGTTCCGGGTCGTCTGCCCGGACTGCGCGCAGCCGATCGCGCTGCTCGCCGACGAGGACGTACTGCCCGAGCACGCCCTCTGCCCCACCCCCTGGAACCCCTTCGGACTGACCGTGTGCGCGGGCACCGGCCGGTCGTCCGCCGAGGCGCGCTCGGCCGACGAGGACCCGGAGCCCCAGGAGCAGGAGATGGGTCTGCTGCTGACCCTCCCCCAGGGGCTCGACTGGCGGATGCAGCCCTTCTCGCACGTCGGCGGCCCCGGGTCGCGACCGCTGCGCAGGCTGCCCGCGATGCGCGACCGCGCGGCCTGATCCCGGCCGCCACGACGGCGCCGGGCGCCCGCTCCACGGACCGGGGCGCCCCGCCACCACCGGGACCGGGCGGACCACCGCCCGGCCGTTCGGCAGGGGCAGGCCGACAGCCCGCCCCTCCCCTCCTCAGCCGGTCTCGGGACCGGTGAGATGACGGGCGATCACCATCCGCTGGATCTGGTTGGTCCCCTCCACGATCTGCAATGCCTTCGCCTCGCGCATGTACCGCTCGGCGGGGAAGTCCGCGGTGTAGCCGTAGCCGCCCAGTACCTGCACGGCGTCGGTGGTGACGCTCATCGCCGCGTCCGTACAGAAGAGTTTGGCCATCGCCGCCTGCCGGGAGTAGGGCCGTCCCGCGTCCCGGAGCCGGGCGGCGGTCAGATACAGCGCGCGGCCCGCCTCCACCTTGGTCGCCATATCGGCGAGCAGGAACCGCATTCCCTGGAAGTCCGCGATCGGCCGGCCGAACTGGCGGCGTCCGGCGGCATAGCCCACCGCCTCGTCCAGCGCGGCCTGGGCGATCCCGACGGCACAGGCGGAGATCCCCAGCCGACCCGCGTCCAGCGCCGCCAGGGCGATCCCGAACCCCTGCCCCTCGTCGCCGATCCGGCGGCTGTCGGGGACCCGGACGCCGTCGAAATTGAGCTGGGCCGTGGGCGACCCCTTCATCCCCATCTTCCGTTCCGGGGCGGCCGGTACGAGCCCCTCGGCCCCGCCGGGGACCAGGAAGGCCGTGATCCCCCGGGCACCGGGGCCGCCGGTCCGGGCGAAGACGGTGTGGAAGTCGGCGATCCCGCCGTGGGTGATCCACGCCTTGGTACCGGTGATCACCCAGTCGTCGCCGTCGCGCTCGGCCCGGGTGCGCAGGGACGCGGCGTCCGAACCCGAGGACGGCTCGGAGAGGCAGTACGCGCCCAGCAGACCGCCGCCCAGCATCGCGGGCAGCCACTCCGCCCGCTGCTCCTTGGTGCCGTATCCGGCGAGGGCGTGGCAGGCCAGCGAATGGACGCTGACGCCGAGGCCGACGGTGAGCCTGGCCGCCGCCAGCTCCTCCAGAACCTGGAGATAGACCTCGTACGGCTGCTCCCCGCCGCCGTACTCGGCACCGTACGGGAGGCCGAGCAGTCCGGATTCGGAGAGCAGGGCGAAGGTGTCGCGCGGGAACTGCCCGGCGTCCTCCTCGTCGGCGGCGCGCGGGGCGATCTCCCGCCGGGCGATCTCACGGGCCAGGGCGATCAGCTCCCCGGCCTCCTCGGTCGGCAGCTGACGTTCCACCGGCTGCGGGGCACGGTCGGACATAGCGCGCTCTCCTCCCTGTCGGGCGCTGCGGTGCCACGCGTCGACGGGTGTGCGCGCGCCACCGTTTTCTGCCGTGCCGATGCTGCCTTCCCGGATCGCGGAAAGGCCCCATGTCGGCGGTCGGCGCGTTGAGTATGCCCGATCAGCGCACCGCCGTCACCGGGTGATTTCCCGGCCGGGATACGACCGCGAAATCACCCGGTGACGACGGCGGCCGAGTGCTGTCAGAGCAGGCCCAGCCGGGTGACCAGAACGGCGACGAGGACGACCAGCGTCCAGCCGAGGATCTGCTCCAGCAGATCGGCCCGGTCGCCGGGGCCGCCGGTCCGGGCGCGGGCGGCCGGGGCGGTGGACGGGGAGGGTACGGAGGCGGCGGCAGCGGTCATGGCGGTCCCACTCGGTCGGTCGGCTCGGACATACGCCCCGGATCCGGTACGAAGCACCCCGGAACGTTGCGACCACAGTGCCATCCGGGCCGCGCGACGGCAGTGACCTGGGTCTCGTCACCGCGTCGCCCGGCCCCCGGGCGGCACGGGCTCAGTGGATGCCGTGGGCGGCCAGGGCCCGGCGCTGGGCGGGGGTGGGCCGCTCGGGCCAGAAGAGGTAGCAGACCCCGCCCGTTCCACTTCTGACCCGGCCGTTGGCGTCGTAGCGCTTGGTACGGAGCCAGATGTTCTCCCACTCCCGGCGGCGGTAGACCCGGCGGACGGCGGGGTTGTCGTCGGACGCCGGGTCGTTGGCGATCACATCGCCGTCGGGGGTGAAGCCGATGACGGTCATCAGATGGCCCGCGGTGCCGTAGCCCGCGCCGGTCAGCTCCTCCGCGCGGAAGGACTGGGAAGTGATGGCGGGGATCCCGGTCCGGACCAGGCGCTCCAGTTCGGTGACCGAGCCGAGCCGGGTGACCACGGCGTTCAGACCGGGGTAGGTCGCGGCGTAGGCGGCGTTGAAGGGCCAGTTGCCGCAGCCCTGGTACTGGTAGTCGTAGGTGAACCGGGCCGCGTGGCAGATCTGCGGATCGTCGTAGGCCGGGTTCACCCAGGCCAGTTCGTCCGCGGTGGGCTTGCGGCCCCAGTACTCGATGATCATCTGGGCGGAGGTGGGGCTGCACCATGCCTCGCCGCCGTTGTCGTACTCGGGGTAGCGGCCGATGTGGATGTTCTGGGAGTACCTCGGTACGGCCAGCTCGCGGGCCGGTCCCGGGGTGGTCTCCGGGACGGTGAAACGATCCGGCACAGCGGAGGCCATCGCGCCCAGCCGCCAGACCGTGGGGGTGGCCCGGCTGTCCGGCCTGCGATGGAGGGTGAGCCGCAGCCGGTACGCCACCAGCCGGGTACCGCTCGCCGCGTCGTCCACGGAGAGGGTGTCGGTCCAGACGGTGGCCCGGCCGTCGGTCTGGCCGTCGACGGAGGTACGGCGGATGTCGCCGTCGCCCGCCGCCCAGCGGCCCAGGACGAACCACGGGGTCTCGGCGCCGTCGGCGTAGGTACCGCGGAGTTCGACCGTGAGCCAGGTCCCGGCCGGGGTGTGGGCGTTCCAGGACGGGACGATCTCGGTCGCCGGTACGTCGGGGCGGTGCTCGGGCGAGACCCAGACCGCGTACTCCCAGGGCTCGGTTCGCCCGGTGTGCGGATCGGTGTAGTCGGCGACCCCGGCGGGCCGGCCGAACGCGACACCGGGGCGGCGGCCCGCGACGACCCGGACTCCGTCGGCCTCCCCGCAGCGCCAGTCGGTGTAGGAGGTCCAGAAGCGGTTGTCCACGAGCCGGGCCGACCGCGCGGGGGCGGCGGGGGACCCGGGGGCGGTGGACGGCGTGGGCAGGGCCGCGGCCCGGGTGGCGGCGGTGAAGGCCCCCGCGCCGGCGGCGGCCGCGATCGCGGCGCCCAGCACGGTCCTGCGCGTGGTGGCTCTGGCCATGGTGACCCCCAAGTCGGACGCGCCGCCGGAGACGACGCTGACGAACGCCGGGACGGCCGGGCGGGAACGGAACCCGGAACGGTCGCCGGCGGAGCGGAAATCATCGGTGGACCGCCGGGGCTCCGGTGTCGGCGACCTCCGCCGGACCGGGCCCGCCGGACCGCGACGGGCCCACTATCACCCGGCCGCCGCCCCCGGGGCCAGCGTTCCGGAGCCCGGGCCGCGCACCAACATTGGTCGGACCACTGACGGCCCGTCCCCCGCCGCCCGACCCCTTTAGGCTGGACGCATGGATGACGCGCTGGACCGGCTGGCCGGGGAGGTGTACGCGGCGGAGCCCTCGTGCGGCCCGGTCCGGCTGATCGCGGTCGACGGCCACGCCGGATCCGGCAAGAGCACCTTCACCGGACGGTTCGCGGCGGCGCTCGCCGCCCGGGCGCCCGGCGGTACGGAGCCCCCGGTCGGGGTGCTCCACCTCGACGACCTCGCCAGTCACGAGGCGTACTTCGACTGGACCGGGCGACTGCTCGACCAGGTGATCGAACCCCTCTCGCGGGGCGTGAGCGCGCACTACGAGCCGTACGACTGGAATACGCGCCGCTTCACCGCCCCACGCGCCCTGCCGCCCTCCCCCGTGATCCTGATCGAGGGCGTCGGCGCGGGCCGGGCCGCGCTCCGGCCCCGGCTGGCCCGCCTCCTGTGGATGGAACGGGCGCCCGAGGAGTCCTGGCCCCGGGGCCGTGACCGGGACGGCATCGGACTTTCGGCCTTCTGGGACTCCTGGAGCGTGGCCGAGACCGGTCATTTCCTGGCCGATCCGTCCCGCCCCCATGCCGACACTCTGATACGGGAGTGCCATGAGGGATACCGGGTACTCCCGGGACCCTCCGCGACCGCATGAGAGCATCACTTCATCACATAGGGTGACCGCCGCTCCCGGTCGTACAAAGGTGTCGGGAATCCGCCTCACGAGTACCTGAACTCCGCTTGACCCAGGGGGTGTACAGGTCTTACGTTCTCAATGTGCGGCTTTCGAGCCGCCGCAGACGCGAAGCCCCCGGTTGTTCCCCCGTGATCGGGGGCTTCGTTCTGCCCTCGGCCGCCCCTCCCGCGCCCTCCGCCGCCCGAGTGCCCTAACCCTCGGTCACCGCCGCGCGATCGTCCCCGAGCCCTTAAGCCCGGTGACCGCGCGCGGGTACGATTCCCTCGCGTGGGACCGCTTCCCGTCCCCGTAGGTCGGCGTCGTCCGGCGCCGAGGCGGTTCAGTCGGTGTACTTATGGGGGACCTGATGGACCTCGGCACGCAGGGCGCTCCGGCCCCGGCCGATCTCGCCTGGGTACGCGGAGTGGACGCGTACACGATGGGCGCCTATCCCCAGGCCGAGGAGGAGTTCCGGGCCGCGGTCCGGCTCGACCCCGGCATGGCCGACGGCTGGCTCGGGCTGCACGCCCTGCGGGTCGACACCACCGACGCCCTGCTGCGGATGTACCGCGCCCGGGACCGCTTCGGCGAACAGCGCGCCCGCCACCGCCGGACTCTCAACTCCTGGTACTGGCTCGGCTGGTGGGTCCAGCCGGTGCTGGAGAGCCCGCGGGATCTGCTGCTGGCCCACGCCTCGCACTGGCTCGACGGCCGCCACGTACCGGAACTGGACCGTGCCCTCGCCGGACTGCCGCCGGTCGACACCGACCCCCAGGTGCGCTTTCTGCACGCCTGCCGGGCCTATCTGGTCAAGGACTGGGAGCAGTTGGTCCGGCATACCGAGCCGCTGGTGAACGATGCCCTGCTGGGGATCGAGGCGGGGCTCTTCGCCGGGATGGCCCGGGTCAGGCTGGAGATGTACGGCCAGGCCGAGCCGCTGCTGTCGACGGCGCTGATGCGCTGCCGCAGCGAGCAGCCGCAGCGCAAGGAGCTGCGGTACTGGCTGGCCCGGGCCCACGAGGGCACCGGCCGTACGGCGGCGGCCCTGCCGCTGTACCGGGCCGTGCACCGGGTCGATCCGGGCTTCATGGACACCTCCGCCCGGCTGGCGGCGATCGCCGAGTACGACGGGATGGACCCGCTGGATCCGCTGGGCGCCGACGGGGTCGCCACCGCCCTGGCCGCGGGTTACGACACCCCCTCCGGGGCCGGTCTCGCGGTCTCCCTCGCCGGATACGGGCCGGGGCCGGAGACGGCGGACACGGAGGCCGACGGAACCGCCCCGGACGGCGCCCGGCCGGGTACCGACCCGGCGGCGGCCCAGCCGTCCGGCACCGTCTCGTCCCCCTCGACCGCCCCGGGACCGCAGCCGCCGGGCGGCGCGCGGTCCGCTCCTGCCCCCGCTCCCCCGTACCTCTCGGGACCCACCGATCCGGCGCTGCTCGCCGAGGCGCTGGCCGAGCTGGAGCGCATGGTGGGGATGGAGCCGGTGAAGCGGCAGGTCAAAGCGCTCTCGGCGCAGCTGGAAATGGCCCGGCTGCGGGCCGACCAGGGGCTGCCCGTCCAGCCGCCGAAGCGGCACTTCGTCTTCTCGGGCCCCTCCGGGACCGGGAAGACCACGGTCGCCCGGATACTGGGCCGGGTCTTCTACGCGCTGGGGCTGCTCGGCGGCGACCATCTCGTCGAGGCCCAGCGTTCCGATCTGGTCGGCGAGTTCCTGGGCCAGACGGCGGTGAAGGCCAATGAGCTGATCGACTCGGCGCTCGGCGGGGTGCTCTTCGTGGACGAGGCGTACAGCCTCTCGAACTCCGGCTACGCCAAAGGCGACGCCTACGGGGACGAGGCGCTCCAGGTGCTGCTGAAGCGGGCCGAGGACAGCCGGGACCATCTGGTGGTCATCCTGGCGGGCTATCCCGAGGGGATGGACCGGCTGCTGGCTGCCAACCCGGGGCTGACGTCGCGGTTCACCACCCGGGTCGACTTCCCCTCGTACCGGCCGCTGGAACTGACCCGGATCGGTGAGGTACTGGCGGCCGAGAACGGCGACGAGTGGGACGAGGAGGCGGTGGAGGAGCTGCGCTCCATCTGCGGCCATGTGGTCGACCAGCGGTGGGTCGACGAGCTGGGCAACGGCCGCTTTCTGCGGACGCTCTACGAGAAGAGCTGCGCCTACCGGGATCTGCGGCTCTCCGGCTATCCGGGGACCCCCACCCGGGAGGATCTGTCGACGCTGCGGCTGCCGGATCTGATGCAGGCGTACGGCGAGGTGCTGTCGGGGCGCGGACCGCTGGACCGGGGCCCCGGGGAGCCGCCCGCGCCGTGAGCGGACGGCTCCCGGGGTCGTTCCCCGGTGATGCTTCAAGGGGTCGTACGGCTGCCTGAGCCCGGCGGCGTACGCGGGCGTACGGTCCGGGTCTCGGGGTCGTACGGTCACTCGGTCCCGGTGGTGCTCCTGGCCTCGACCAGGGCGCGCAGGGCGCGGGCGTCGGCGATGGCCTGCTCCCGGGCGATCCCGGGCTGGATGCCGAGGGCCGGGGCACTGCTGCCGTCGCTGAGGTCGAGGAAGACCCAGGGGTCGCCCCGGCGGAGATTGACCCGGACGATCTCGGCCCAGGCCAGCCTGCGGGTACGGGTGAAGTTGACGACGGTGACGCCCTCGTCGTCGGCGACCACCCTCGGGCGGGCCAGCAGCCAGAGCACGAAGAAGAAGCCCGCGGCGGTGGTGACGAAGCTGATCCGCTCCCCGAGGCTGAGCTTCTCCAGGACGAGACCGGTCCCGGCGATCACGGCGAACATCACCGCGCCGACGGAGAGCAGCACGATCCGGGTGCGGTGGGGCCGGAAGGTGACCGGGAGCGCGGGCGGCCCGGCGGGCCCGGCCGGGGCGGGGGCGGACGACGCGGATGCGGACATGGTCACGGAATTCCTCAGAGCCGGCAGGCGTGGATGGCGGTGGTGAGAATGGCGCGGGCGCCCAGTTCGTAGAGGTCGTCCATGATCCGCTGGGCCTCCTTGGCGGCGACCATCGAACGGACCGCGACCCAGCCCTCGTGGTGCAGCGGGGAGATCGTCGGGGATTCCAGACCGGGGGTGAGGGCGACGGCCTGCTCCAGGTGCTCGACCCGGCAGTCGTAGTCCATCATCACGTACGCGCGGGCGACCAGGACGCCCTGGAGGCGGCGGAGGAACTGCTGGATCTTGGGGTCGTCGGTGCCCGCGCCGCGACGGCGGATCACCACGGCCTCGGAGGTCATGATCGGGTCGCCGATCACCTCCAGACCGGCGTTCCGCAGCGATGTGCCGGTCTCCACCACATCGGCGATGATCTGGGCGACGCCCAGCTCGATCGCGGTCTCCACGGCGCCGTCGAGGTGGACGACGGAGGCATCGATACCGTTCTCCGCCAGGTGCCGGGCGACGATGCCCTCGTAGGAGGTGGCGACCGTCATCCCGCCGAAGTCCTGCGGGCCGCGGGCGGTACCGGGCCGGGTGGCGTAGCGGAAGGTGGAGCGGGCGAAGCCGAGTTCGAGGATCTCCTCGGAGTCGGCGCCGGAGTCCAGCAGCAGGTCACGGCCGGTGATGCCGATGTCGAGGCGTCCGGAGCTGACGTAGATCGCGATATCGCGCGGGCGGAGGTAGAAGAACTCCACCTCGTTCTCCGGGTCCACGAGTACCAGCTCTTTGGACTCCTTGCGCTGCTGGTAGCCCGCCTCATGGAGCATCGCCGCCGCGGGTGCGGACAGTGAGCCCTTGTTGGGGACGGCGATGCGCAGCATGGGATCGGCTTCCTTACGTGACGTACGGGATGACGGACTTCGAAACTTCAGGACTTCGGAACTTCAGCAGTTCGCGAGTTCGGAACTTCGGGAGTTCAGGAGAGGGGCACGGGTTCGGGTGAGCGGAACGGGCCGGGGGACGGTCCCCGGCCCGCCGGCGGGCGTGGGCCCGGCTCAGAGATGGGCGTAGACGTCGTCGAGGGAGATCCCCTTGGCCACCATCATCACCTGGACGTGGTAGAGCAGCTGGGAGATCTCCTCGGCGGCGGCTTCCTTGCTCTCGTACTCGGCGGCCATCCACACCTCGGCGGCCTCCTCGACGACCTTCTTGCCGATGGCATGGACGCCGTTGCCGACCAGTTCGGCGGTGCGGGAGGTCGCGGGGTCGCCGGTCGCCGCCTTCTGCTGCAGCTCGGCGAAGAGTTCTTCGAAGCTTTTGCGGGTCGTGTTCGCCATGATGGTCTCAGGGTACGGGGTCCGGGGTGCCGCTCAGCGCCAGGGTTCGCTCACCGAACGGAGCGTCGCGGCGGTGGCGACGGCGGCGGTCACGGCCTCGTGGCCCTTGTCCTCGCGGGATCCCGGCAGCCCGGCCCGGTCGAGGGCCTGCTCTTCGGTGTCGCAGGTCAGCACGCCGAAGCCGATGGGCACCCCGGTGTCGACGGAGACCTTGGTGAGGCCCTGGGTGACGCCCTGGCAGACGTAGTCGAAGTGGGGGGTGCCGCCGCGGATGACGACACCGAGGGCGACGACTGCGTCGTAGCCGCGGCCCGCGAGGACCTTGGCGACCACGGGCAGCTCGAAGCTGCCGGGGACCCGCAGCAGGGTGGGTTCGTCGATGCCCAGCTCCCGCAGGGCGCGCAGGGCGCCGTCGACGAGGCCGTCCATGACCTTCTCGTGCCACTGGGCCGCGATGACGGCGACCCGGAGGTCTCCGCAGTTCCGTACGGACAGTTCGGGTGCGCCCTTGCCGCTCACGCTTCTCCTCGGGAGGTCGGATGGATCGATCGGGTGGAACGGGTCATGCCTGTGGTGCGAGAGGTACTGATGGTTCGGCCGGTCCGGTGGGAACCGGTACCAGTGGAACCGATGGAGCCGGTGGTACGGAAGGGGTCACTGATTGCCGCAGGCGGAGACCGCGGAGGGGTCGAGCCAGGGCAGGTCGTGGCCCATCCGGTCGCGCTTGGTCCGCAGATAGCGCAGATTGTGCTCACCGGCCTGGACCGGCATCGGCTCCCGGCCGTGGACGGTGAGCCCGAGGCCGGTGAGGGCGCTGATCTTGTCGGGGTTGTTGGTCATCAGCCGCAGTCCGCGGACCCCGAGGTCGGCGAGGATCTCGGCCCCGGCGGCGTAGTCCCGGGCGTCGGCGGGGAGGCCGAGCTCCAGATTGGCGTCGAGGGTGTCGGCGCCGCGTTCCTGGAGTTCGTACGCGCGCAGCTTGGGCAGCAGCCCGATGCCGCGTCCTTCGTGGCCGCGGAGGTAGACCACGACGCCCCGGCCCTCGTCGGCGATCCGCCGCAGGGACTCCTGGAGCTGGGGGCCGCAGTCGCAGCGCAGGGAATGGAAGACGTCGCCGGTCAGGCATTCGGAGTGGACCCGGACCAGGACGTCGTCGGGGTCTTCGGAGAGATCGCCGTGGACCAGGGCGACGTGTTCGACGCCGTCGCGGACCGAGCGGTAGCCGTAGGCGGTGAACCGGCCGAAGGCGGTGGGCAGATCGACCTCGGCCTCCCGGAGGACGGTGGGTTCGGTGGCCTTGCGGTACGCGATGAGGTCCTCGATGGAGATGATCGTCAGGCCGTGCCGCCGGGCGAAGGGGATCAGCTCGGGCAGCCGCAGCATCACCCCGTCCTCACCGGCGATCTCCACGATCGCCCCGGCGGGGCGGAGTCCGGCGAGCCGAGCCAGGTCGATCGCGGCCTCGGTGTGGCCGGGGCGGGCGAGCACTCCCCCGGGCTTGGCCCGGAGCGGGAAGACATGGCCGGGGCGGACCAGGTCGGACGGTTCGACGGTGCCGGAGGCCAGCAGTTGCAGGGTGGTGGCGCGGTCGGCGGCGCTGATGCCGGTGGTGACGCCGTAGCGGGGCGCGGCGTCGACGGAGACGGTGAACGCGGTCTGCATCGACTCGGTGTTCCGCTCCACCATCTGCGGGAGGTCGAGCCGGTCGAGTTCGTCGCTCTCCATCGGGGCGCAGATCAGCCCCCGGCACTCCCGCATCATGAAGGCGACGACCTCGGGGGTGGCCTTCTCGGCGGCGATGACCAGATCGCCCTCGTTCTCCCGGCGCTCGTCGTCGACGACCACGACCGGGCGGCCCGCCGCGATCTCGCGGACGGCCTGTTCGACGGGGTCGAGGGCGAAGTCCTCGACATTGTCGGTGGAGTACCACGTGGGTGCCGGGATCATGCCGGTGTTCCTTCCAGTACGGGGGTGCGGGAGCGCAGCCACCAGTCGCGCAGTCCCCACAGGACGAGGGCGAAGTAGATCAGGTAGACCAGGCCGGAGAAGGCGAGCCCGCTGTTGAACGCGAGCGGTACGCCGACGATGTCGACCAGGAGCCAGGCGAACCAGAACTCGACCAGTCCGCGGGCCTGGGCGACCATCGCGACGACCGTGCCGACGAAGATGTAGGCATCGGCCCAGGGGCTCCAGGAGAGCGACGGGTAGAGGGTGAAGAGCCCGCCGACGGCGGCGGTGCCGACGGCCGCGCCGCCCGCGAGGAGGGCACGCTCGCGCCAGGTGGCGAAGCGGACCGCGACGGAGCCGTCGCGGGCCATCCGGTCGCCCCGGGTCCACTGCCGCCAGCCCCAGACGGCGACCGCGATCACCAGGAGCTGTTTGCCGACGCCGCCGGAGAGCTGGGCGGAGGCGTAGGCGGTGACGAGGACCGCGCCGGAGGCCAGCTGGGCGGGCCAGGTCCAGATGGAGCGGCGCCAGCCGAGGGCGAGGGCGACCAGGCCGATGACATTGCCGATCATGTCGGACCACATGATGGTCTGGCCGAAGGCGGTGAACGCCTCGGCGTTCAGCCAGGACGCGGTCATGGGGTGTTCTCCCCCGTTCCGGTACGGGCGCCGAGCAGCCGCTCGACGTATTTGGCGATCACGTCGACCTCCAGGTTGACCGGGTCGCCGGGGCCCTTCACTCCGAGGGTGGTCAGGGCGAGGGTGGTCGGGATGAGGCTGACGGTGAACCGGTCGTCACCCGCGTCGACCACGGTCAGGCTGACCCCGTCGACGGTGATGGAGCCCTTCTCGACGACATAGCGGGCGAGCTGGGCGGGGAGGGCGATCTCGACGGTCTCCCAGTGCTCGGACGGGGTGCGGGAGGTGATGGTGCCGACGCCGTCGACATGGCCCTGCACGATATGGCCGCCGAGCCGTCCGCCGACGGCCGTGGGGCGCTCCAGATTGACCCGGGCGCCGGGCTCCAGCGCGCCCAGGCTGGAGCGCTTCAGGGTCTCGGCCATCACATCGGCGGTGAACTCGCCGTCGGCGGTCGCGACGACGGTGAGGCAGACACCGTTGACGGCGATGGAGTCGCCGTGCCGGGCGCCGTCGGTGACGACCGGGCCGTGGAGCCGGAAGCGGGCGGCGTCGCCCAGGTGCTCGACGGCGGTGACCCGGCCCAGTTCTTCGACGATTCCGGTGAACACTCTCAGCGCTCCTTGGGTGTGGTGGCGGGCACGGCGGTGATCCGCAGATCGGGACCGATCCGGACGGCCTCGGTCATGTCGAGACGCAACGCGTCGGCGATCGTGCCGATTCCTCCGCCGGTGAGGGCGGCGGGGCCGGCGCCGAGGAGGACGGGGGCGAGATAGCCGACGACCCGGTCGACGGCGCCCGCCGCGACGAAGGCACCGGCGAGGGTGGGGCCGCCTTCGAGGAGGACGGAGCGGATGCCCCGCCCGTACAACTCGGTCAGCAGGGCCGGGACGGAGAGCCCGGTGCCGGTGTCGGCGGCCGGGAGCCGTACTACGTCAATACCGGTACCGGTGCCGGTGCCGGTGATCCGCCCGGTGTCGGCGTCCTCGGCGACGGCGATCAGGGTGGGCGCGGTGTCGTCGAGTACCCGGGCGCCGGGGCGGACGGTGGCCCGGCTGTCGAGGACGACCCGCAGCGGCTGGACGGCGCCGGGAACGCCGCGGACCGCGAGCTGGGGATCGTCGGCGGCGAGGGTGCCGGAGCCGACGACGACGGCGTCCGCCTCGGCCCGCAGCCGGTGGACATCTGCCCTGGCCTCGGGGGACGTGATCCAGCGGCTGGTGCGGTCCTCGGCGGCGATCCGGCCGTCGAGAGTGGCGGCGTACTTCCACAGCACATGGGGGCGGCCGGTACGGACGGCGGTGAGCCAGACCGTGTTCCCGTCCCGCGCCTCGGCTTCGAGCAGCCCTTCCTCGACCGTTATCCCGGCGGCCCGCAGGGTGGCGGCGCCGCCGGTGGCCAGCGGGGTGGGGTCGGGGACCGCGTAGACGACCCGGCGGATCCCGGCGTCGATCAGGGCGCCGGTACAGGGTCCGGTGCGTCCGGAATGGTCGCACGGTTCGAGCGTGACGTACGCCGTACCGCCACGGGCCAGGTCACCGGCGGCGGTGAGGGCGTGGACCTCGGCATGCGGTCCGCCCGCGCGCCGGTGGTAGCCCTCGCCGACGGTCCGGCCGGTGCCGTCCGTGACGACACAGCCGACGACGGGATTGGGGCTGGTGGAGCCGAGGCCGCGGGCGGCGAGCGCGATCGCTCGGCGCATGGCGGCGGTGTCGGCTGCGGTGACCACCGGGTCCTCCTGCCTCTCGGGCACGGACTCCGGGGCCTGTCGATGACGACAGAAGGACGCGCGGTCCTGTCGTGAAAACGGCCGCGCCGGGCCGTGGACGGACGACCACCGGCCCAGAAGCAGGGCGGCGATCAGCTCCGTACGGCCGACGGGCCCCGAAGGACCGCCCGCCGCGCACTGCCTCCCATCCGGACTTTCACCGTCGGTCCAGGAGTTTCACCTGGTCAACCGACCACTGGAGGTGGCCGGGTCGCGGACTTTAACCGCCGGCTCGGAATTGCACCGACCCCGGAGTGCGCTGCTGCTGATACAGGCCCCAGTGTGCCATGGGGCGCTATGGGCCGAATGGAGGATTCGCTGTGGCCTGACTCACAGGCGGCGCGAGCCCTCTCTTGGAAGCCGGGTTGCGCCCGGCGACCCGATGTCGTTCGCGGCCCGCCCCACCGTCGTGGCTGGTCGCGCAGTTCCGCCCCCTACGCCTTCGGCAATGGGGGGACCCCCGGCGCCTCGGCTCTCCTGGGCACCGCCCCAAACCCGGGTCTCGCCCAGCGACCTGATGTTTGTTCGCGGTCCGCGGCCCGCCTGTGGCTGGTCGCGCAGTTCCCCGCGCCCCTAAATGCTCTCCCCGGCACGGCCCCTGAAAGGGGGGCCGCCTCTCTGCGAGGGCAGGGAAGAAAACAACCCGGGTGGCGCTGGGGGTCCCCCATGCCGGAGGCATAGGGGACGGAACTGCGCGAACAAACACGACGGTGGGGCGGACCGTCGACAAGATCAGGCGGCCGGGCGGCCCGCGTCGCGAGGAACGGCCGGGATGGGCTATTGACGCAGTGGTCTAGTCCTTTTAGTGTCGGCGCCACTCCGCACTCACACGCGCGCGGGGTGCGGACGCCCGGCGGCGGAGTCCCGGCCCTTGCCGCCGCCGGGCGTCCCGGCGTGCCCTCGCGCGCCGCCCCCGAGTCAGCCCAGGACCCGGACCGGACGCCCCGCCAGGAACGCCTCGACGTCCTCCACCGCCTGGCCGAAATAGCCCTCGTAATTGCGCCGGGTCACATAGCCGAGGTGCGGCAGCCCGAGGAAGTTCGGGGCCGTACGCCACGGGTCGTCCGCCGCCAGCGGTTCGGTGGCGAAGACGTCCGCGCCCGCGCCCGCGATCCAGCCCTCGCGCAGGGCCCGCAGCAGCGCTTCCTGGTCGACGATGCCCGCCCGGGAGGTGTTGACGAGGAAGGCGGTACGGCGCATCCGCCTCAGTTCGGGCTCCCCGACGAGACCCCGGGTGCGGTCGCCGAGCACCAGATGGACGGTGACGAAGTCGCTGGTCTCCAGCAGTTCTTCCTTGGACGCGGCCGGGATCACGCCCTCGGCCGCCGCGCGCTCCGGGTCGAGGTTCCGGCTCCAGGCGGCGACCTCCATCCCGAACGCGGCACCGACCCGGGCGACCCTGGTCCCGATCTTGCCGAGGCCGAGGACCCCGAGCCTGCGGCCGTGCAGATCGGCGCCGAGGGTCTGCTGCCAGGGGCCGCCGGAGCGCAGGGCGGCGTTCTCCACGGCGACGCCCCGGGCGAGTCCGAGGATCAGGGCCCAGGTCAGTTCGGCGGGCGGCTCGGGGTTGCTGGCGGTACCGCAGACGGTGACCCCGTGCCGGGCGGCCGCGGCCAGATCGATCGCCGCGTTGCGCATCCCGGAGGTGATCAGCAGCCGGAGCCGGGGCAGCCGGGCGATGAGTTCGGCCGGGAAGGGGGTGCGCTCCCGCATGATCACGACGATCTCGCAGTCGCCGACGGCCGAGACGACCGCGTCATGGGTGGGCAGCGGATCGCGCAGGAACCGGGTCTCGACCCGGTCGCCGAGCCGGTCCCAGTCGGCGAGCGACCGGGCCACGTCCTGATAGTCGTCGAGTACGGCACACCTCAGGGTCCCGTTCCGCCCGGCGGACTCGCCCGCGTCCGCCGCGCCCGTAACCCGCGCCGTTTCCACCGTTTCCGCCGTCTCCCGCGTTTCCGCCGCTCTCGCCGGTTCCGTCATCCCGTCAGCCTCCTCGGTCGCCGATCGACCGGAGCGTAATGCACGTCCACGCGCCCCCGGCGCACAACCGAGTTCGGCCGTTGTCGGGCGACGGCGGGCGCGTTGCACGGCAACACCAGGACCCGCGGCCCGGCCCCGGACCCGTCGAACCCCACCGGACCTGCGACGACGCGGTGTTGCACGGTCCGGGGCGGCAAACGCCCGGCGGTCGTGTCGTTGCCATTCACCGGGCTCCGGCCGCGCAACACCCCGGCCGCGCCCCATGCTGTGGCTCACCTTCCGGCAGCCGTCCGGAGGGGCCCGGCCCCGCCGCGTCCGGTGGGGCGTCGTAGGAAGGAAGGGACGCCATGGAGCGCCCGCTGCTGTCGTTGAGAGCCACCCTCGTGCTGTTGCTCGCGGTACTCGCCGGGGTGGGGGCGGGGGTCCTCGCCGGGGTCGCGGGCGAGGGCACGGCGCGCAGCGTGCTGTGCGGACTCGCCGCCGCGGGCCTCGCGGTGCCGTTCTTCGACCGGCTGGTCGGACCGGCCGAGCGGTCCGGCGGCACGTCCGGCGGCACGGACGCGGCGGGCGCCGGGGCCGGAGGCGAGGGCCGTGGCTGAGGGAGTGAACGGGGTGGCGGCCGAAGGGGTGCGGGGCGTGACCGAGCTGAAGGCGCTGGGCCCGGGGCTGACTCCGCAGGCCCGCGCGCTCGCCCAAGAGTTGCGCGGGCTGTTCCGGGCGCTGGGCGTCTCCGTACGGCGGTACGCGGCACGGCGGCTGCGGGACCCCGGCACGCTCTCCCGCTATCTCAACGGGACCCGGGTGCCGCCGTGGGAGGTGGTGATGGACCTCTTCACGGATCTCGCCGAGCACCGGGGCACGGCGGTCACTCCGCAGACGGTGGAGCTGGTACGCCGACTCCACCGGGAGGCACTGGCGACCTCGGCCCCCTCACCGGGACAGGCGGTGGAGGTGCTGGAGCGGCAACTGGCCGACGCCGACCGGATCTCGCGCCGCTCGACCGTCCGCGGTGACGTGCTGGGCGAGGCCCTGCTGGACCGTCAGCACCAGATCGCCGATCTGGAGGTACGGATCAGTGAGCTGGAGGCGGACCGGAGCGCCGAGCGCGAGCGGGCCGACCGGCTGGCCGAGGCGGCCCCCGACGTATCGGACCTCTTACGGGAACGGGACACCCTCCAGGCCCAGGTGGGGCGGCTGGCGGAGGAACTGACCGCGACCCGGCTCCAGCGGGACCGGGCCGAGCAGCGGTGCGGGCTGCTGGAGCGGCAGCTGGAAGCCATGGAGAAGGTCCAGCGCGGCGACGGTCTCCCGCCGCTGGTCCCGACGGCGGGGCCGGTCGCGCGAAGCCTGCCGAAGGTGCTGATCGTCGACGACCAGAAGGACAATCTGATGGCCATGAAGGCGGTGCTGTCGACGCTGGACCAGGAGCTGGTGGCGGTCTCGTCGGGGCGGGACGCGCTGAAGGCGCTCCTCGACCACGACGACTTCGCGGTGATCATCATGGATGTCCAGATGCCGCTGATGGACGGCTACGAGACAGCGGCGCACATCAAGCGGCGCGGCCGGAGCAGCAACGTACCGATCATCTTCCTGACCGCGATGGGCGCCGACCCCGAGCACTCGGCCCGGGGCTACGCGGCGGGTGCGGTGGACTACATCGGGAAGCCGTTCGACCCGTGGGTGCTGCGGGCGAAGGTGGCGGTCTTCACGGGCATCTACCTGGAGCGGCACGGGGACGCCGCGCGCTGAGCGAAAGGGGCCCCGGGACGGGCAAGCCGTCCCGGGGACGGTGCCGGGGAGAGGCTTTTAGGGGCGCGGGGAACTGCGCGACAAGCCACCGGCGGCCCGCAGACCGCCGACAACGCCAGGTCGCCGGGCGAGACCCGGGTCTTCGGGCGACGCCGTGGAGGGCCAAGGCGCTGGGGGTCCCCCCATCGCCGAAGGCATAGGGGGCGGAATCGCGTGACCAGCCACCGGAGGTCCGCGGGGCGCGTGCCGCGCCGTGCGGACCCCGGCCCACCGATCCGTCCCAGAACCCGGGCCGGGCCGTCCGCACGGCTCCACCCTGCGGGTACCCGGAGCCGTACCGGTCATGCCCGTAAGGCTCCGACACCCCGTCACACCCCGCCGGACACGGCTCCACCGGCCAGGGCCGGGCCCCCGCAGCCGGGGGCTACGCGTCCGGGGCGAAGAGGGCTTCCTGGGCGTCGTCGCGGGCGGTGAGGAGGGCGCCGCGGAGGACGGCCGGGCCGCCGAGTTCGCCGGGGCGGACCTCCGTGGGCAGCGGGTTGAGGGCGGCCAGCCGGGTGGCGACCCTGGCCGCCAGGTCCGCGCCGCCCGCCAGGCCGATCTCGCCGCCGAGTACGACGCATCCGGGGTCGACGATCGAGGTGACGGCCGCGGCGCCGACCGCGACCCGCTCGGCGAGGGCGTCCAGGAAGCCGTCGGCCCCGGCCGTGACGGCCTCGGCGACGACCGCCGACGCGGTGGGCTGCGACGCGTCGGGCGACTTGAGCCCGTGCTCGGCGGCGAGTTCGCCGATCGCCGCCGAACCGGCCAGCGAGTGGAATCCGCCCGCGCAGCCGGAGGCCGACGGCAGCCCGCCGGTACCGGGCACCGGCAGGAAGCCGATCTCGCCCGCTCCGCCGGAGACCCCCCGGCGGAGCCTGCCGTCGAGGAAGAGGGCCGCGCCCACACTGCGGCCGAGCCAGAGGAAGGCGAAGGTGTCCCGGTCGCGGGCGGATCCGGAGCGCTGCTCGGCGACCGCGGCGAGGTTGGTCTCGTTCTCCAGCACGATCCGCGCGGAGAGCCGCTGCTGGAGTTCACCGGCGACGCTGCGGTGCCAGCCGGGCAGCGCCGAGCCGCGGAGTTCGCCGGTACCGGGGTCGATCAGCCCGGGGACGCCGACGGCGACCGTGTGCAGCCGGGTGGCCCCGGCGTCCCGGGCCGTGTCCTCCAGCAGCGCCGCCACCCGCTCGACGGCGGGGCCGGTCCGGGCGTCCCGGGTGATCGGCAGGGACGCCTCGGCGATGGTCGCCCCGAGGAGGTCGGCGACGACCAGGGTCACCCCGTCGGTCCGGACGTCGAGGGCGGCCAGATGGGCGCGGTCGGCCACGATTCCGTAGACCCGCGCGTTGGGGCCTCGGCGCCGGGCACCGGTCTCGCCGACGATCCGGATCAGCCCCGAATCCTGGAGACGTTCGACCAGATCGGCGACGGTCGGCCTCGAAAGGCCGGTCAGAACCTTCAGCTCACCTGCCGTCAGTGGGCCTTCGCGCTGGAGGAGTCCCAGGGCGAGGCGGTCGTTGATGACCCGGGCGGTGCTCGGGGATGCGGCCATGTCGGAATCCTTCCAGATCGGTTTCCGTGTCCGGCCGAAGGGTCACGGAGAGAGGGAGGCGTACGGGAGAAAGGCCCGGGAACCCGGGAATCCGGGACCTTGAGGACCGGGGTCGGCGTACCGGACTCGGCCGGTCCGGCGAGCCGTCCGGACGGCCCCCGGGAGGAGCACCTGGACGAGCACCCGGAAGGGCGTCGGGAAAAACAAGATGACAGGCGGTTAATTATCAGGCAGGCTTCCTGATAGTTTACGGGAGGTCGCGGAGGCGCGGCCTCCGAATCACCGGGAGGGGTGGACGTATGGCGTCGGGCGCGAAGGTTCTCGACCCGGGGAAACTGCGGCGGGCGCGGTTCGCCCTCGCCGCGGTGTTCTGTGTGCACGGGGCGGTGGCCGGCAGCTTCGCCACCCGGATCCCCTGGATCACGGATCACACCGGGGTCAGCGCCGGACAGCTCGGGCTCGCCCTCGCCTTCCCCGCGATCGGCGCGTCGCTCGCCATGCCGCTCGCCGGGGCGATCAGCCATCGGCTGGGCGCGCGGACGGCCCTGCGCTGGCTGCTCGCGCTGTGGACGCTCGCGCTGACGCTGCCGTCGCTCGCGCCCGATCTGTGGGTTCTCTGCGCCGCCCTCTTCGTCTACGGGGCCACGTCCGGCACCTCGGACGTGGTGATGAACGCGGTGGGCGTCGAGGTCGAGCACCGGATGGACCGGTCCATCATGTCCGGGCTGCATGGAATGTGGAGCGTCGGAGCCCTGATCGGTTCGGCGGGCGGCACGCTCGCCGCGCATCTGGACACCGACGCGCGGATCCATCACGCGCTGGCCGCCGCGATCCTCACCGTCCTCGGGGTGCTGGCCGTCCGGGGGGTCCTCGACGTCCGCAGCAGTCCGGACGAGGAGCCGCCGCCGCGTTTCGCGATCCCGCCGAAGTCGGCGGTGGTGATCGGGGCGATAGGGTTCTGCGCCGTCTTCGCCGAGGGCGCCAGCCTCGACTGGTCGGCGGTCTATCTGCGGGACGTTCTCGACACCTCCCCCGCGCTGGCCGCCGCGTCCACCACGGCCTTCGCCCTGACCATGGCGGTGGCCCGGCTGGCGGGCGACCGGATCGTGGACCGGTTCGGGGCGGTGCGTACGGTACGGACCGGCGGAGTGGTGGCGACCGTCGGCGGGGCGCTCGTGGTGCTGGCCCCGCATCCCGCGACGGCGCTGGTGGGCTTCGGTCTGATCGGGCTCGGGATCGCGGTGGTCGTCCCGCTGGCCTTCGCGGCGGCCGGGCGCAGCGGCCCGCGGCCCGCCCAGGCCATCGCGGGTGTCGCCACCATCACCTACACCTCCAGCCTCATCGCGCCGTCGGCGATCGGCGGAATCGCGGATGTGACGAGTCTGGTGGTCTCCTTCGGCCTGGTGACGGTGCTGGCGTTCGGGCTGGTCCTCGGGGCCGGTGTGCTCCGTTCGGCGGGCCGGGAGAGGGTGGCGGGCGGCAGTGCCGAGCACTCCCCGGCGGATCTCACGGCCCGGGAACCACGCGGGTAGTCGTCTCTTGGTCATCGGCGTGCGGCGGTACGAAGCGGCCGCGCACGGCATCCGGTGGCACTCTCCCCTGGGCGCCGCTCCTCGATCCGGCCCCGGACGGGCCCACTGCCACCCGTCCGTCCGGGGCCCTTCCCCCCTCTCCCCGTGGCTCGCCGTCTCTTCCGTACGGGGGTTTTCGGCCAGCCACCGTCCATACGGCCGGGCCCTCGACCGGGAGCAGGACCCGGGATCGCGGCCGTACGGGACCGGGTCCGGTCCGGGTGACGCGTACGGCTCCTCGGGCACCGGCCTCGGGGAAGCGCCCTCGGTCGTTCCCGGGCGGCGGCCGGTGGCCGGGCGGCGACCCCGGCGGGCCGCCTGGTTCGCGCCCGTGCGCCGAACGGCCGAAAAGTGCCACTACCATGGCGCCGATCGGCCGCGACCGCGTACCGATCGGCCGGGCCGTCACCCCGGGACGACCGTCCCGGCCGCGTGCTCCGGTCCCCTCGGACCGAACCCTGTGAGAAGTGGAGCCGCCCGGTGAACCTCGGCGTGCGTTGGACCCTGCACGGCGACGGGCGGACCCCCGCTCCGGGTGCCGTCGTCCGCCCCGACGAACGGCTCTCCTGGCCGCGGACCGCGGGGCTCGGCGCCCAGCACGTGGTCGCGATGTTCGGGGCGTCCTTCGTAGCTCCGGTATTGATGGGGCTCGACCCCAATCTCGCGATCATGATGTCCGGTGTCGCCACCATGATCTTCCTGCTGGCGACCCGCGGCCGGGTCCCCAGCTATCTGGGCTGCTCGCTGTCGTTCGTCGGCGTCGCCGCGGCCATCCGGGCGGGCGGCGGCGACAGCGCCACCGTCACCGGAGCGGTCTTCGTGGTCGGCGTGGCGCTGTTCCTCTCCGGACTGGCGGTCCGCCGGTTCGGCGCCCGGATCATCCATGCCGCGATGCCGCCGATCGTCACCGGTGCCGTGGTCATGCTGATCGGCTTCAACCTGGCGCCGGTGACCGCCAGCACCTACTGGCCGCAGGACCAGTGGACGGCGCTGCTGGTGATGCTCTTCACCGGCCTCGCCGTGGTCTGTCTGCGCGGCTTCTTCTCCCGGATCGCCATCTTCCTCGGGCTGGTCTTCGGCTACGGCCTCTCCTGGGTGCTCGACCGGACCTTCGGCCGGATCCACTCCCCGCTGGGCGGCGGCGAGGCCGTGGACCACTGGCGGCTCGATCTCTCCGGGGTCGGCGACGCCGCCTGGGTCGGGCTGCCGTCATTCCACGCGCCCTCGTTCGAATGGTCGGCGATCCTGATCGCGCTGCCGGTGGTGATCGCGCTCGTCGCGGAGAACGCCGGGCACGTCAAGGCCGTGGGCGAGATGACCGGGGACCCGCTGGACGACAAGCTGGGCACCGCGATCGCGGCCGACGGCGCGGCGTCGATGCTCTCCACCGCCGTGGGCGGCCCGCCGAACACCACGTACTCCGAGAACATCGGCGTCATGGCGGCGACCCGGGTCTACTCCACGGCCGCCTACTGGGCCGCCGCCGTCTTCGCCCTGCTCTTCGGGCTCTGCCCCAAGTTCGGCGCGGTCGTGGCGGCGATCCCGGGCGGGGTGCTGGGCGGGATCACCGTGATCCTCTACGGCATGATCGGTCTGCTGGGCGCCCAGATCTGGATCAACGCCAAGGTGGATCTGAGCAATCCGCTGAACCTGGTCCCGGCCGCTGCGGGCATCATCATCGGGGTCGGCGGGGTGTCGCTGAAGGTCACCGACGACTTCGAGCTGGGCGGGATCGCCCTCGGCACCATCGTCGTCATCACCGGCTACCACGTACTGCGGGCCTTCGCCCCGGCCCATCTGAAGACCCAGGAACCACTGCTGGACGAGGGCACGTCCCGGTACGACACCGACACCGGCGCCGACAGCGACCCGGACTCCGGCTCCGGTTCCGCGGGCACCACGGGACCCGGCCAAGGACCCGCCAAGGGCTGACCCTTGGTCCGTTCCGGGGACGCCCCCGGCGATCCGGCCCGGGGCGGGGGCCCGGCTGGGACCCTGCCCCCATGGTCCGGATCGAGGAAAGCGCAGCGGTCGGCGTGGCGGACGTGGCCGACCGGATGCGGGCGCTCGGCGCCCGCTGGCCCGCCCGTGACGGCGTGGCCGTCTTCAACCGTGTCTATCTCGCGGTCACCGAGGACATCGCCCGGCGGATCGACCGGGGCGAGTTCCCGGACCGCCGGGCGGCGACCGTCCTCGACGTGCTCTTCGCCGAGCGGTATCTGTCGGCGGTGGGACGGGCCGAGTCCGGCGGGCGGCCACCGGCCTGCTGGCGGCCGCTGTTCCAGTACCGGCGCCATCCCGGCGTACGGCCGCTCCAGTTCGCCCTGGCCGGGATCAATGCCCATATCGGGCACGATCTGGCGCTGGCGGTGGTCGACACCTGCCGGGCGCTGGACTGTGCCCCGCCCGAGCTGGAGAACGAGTTCGACCAGGTCGGGGAGGTGCTGGTGGTACTGGAGGAGCGGATCCGGGAGGAGCTGATGCCCGGCCCCGATCTGCTGGAGGTGGCCGATCCGCTGACCCATCTGGTGGGGGCCTGGAGTCTGGACCGGGCCCGGGACGCGGCCTGGTCGGCGGCCCGGCTGCTCTGGGGCGTACGGGAACTCCCCGGGCTGACGGAGGAGTTCACCGAGCGCCTCGATACCGGGGTCGGGCTGGTCGGCCGCTGTCTGCTGACCCCCTGGCGCTGACCGGGCCCCGGGCGGGGCGCCCGGCAGGCCGGGAAACGCCCCGGCGGCCGGACACCGCGCCCGGTCCCGGACGACGGGGCCGGAACGCGCAAGCGCCGGACCGCGCGGGGGCCGGTCAGGCGTTGACGCCCGCGTCGACGGTGATCGCCGTGCCCGTGATCAGCCGTCCGCCCGGTCCCGCGAGATGGGCGACGGTCGCGGCCACGTCGTCCGGGTCGAGAAAGCTGCCGAGCAGTGTTCCGGCCAGGATCTCCTCGGCGCCCTCGGCGTCCGCCGGGTTCATGTCGGTGGCCGTCGGGCCGGGGTTGACGGCGTTGACCGTGATGCCGCGCGGCCCGACCTCGCGCGCCAGCGCCCGGGTCAGCCCGGTCACGGCCGACTTGCTCATGGTGTAGAGCACGGCATTCGCCAGGACGGCCCGGTCGGAGAGATTGCTTCCGATGGTGATGATCCGGCCGCCCCTCGGCAGATGCCGGAGCGCCGCCCGGGCCGCAACGAACGGCGCCTTGGCGTGGATGGCGAGTACCCGGTCCAGTTCCTCGGCGGTGACGTCCTCCACGGGCCCGTACGGGAACACCCCGGCATTGTTGACCAGGACGTCCAGCCGCCCCAGCTCCGCCGCCGTCCGGTCGACCGCCGCCGTCACCGCCGTACCGTCGGCCGCGTCGGCCTCGATCGCGACCGCCCGGCGGCCACCCGCCTCCACCTCGGCGACCAGCGCCTTCGCCTTCTCGGCGCTGGTGGGCGAGACATAGGTGAACGCGACGTCCGCCCCCTCGCCCGCCAGTCGGCGGACGACGGCCGCCCCGATCCCCCGGCTGCCACCGGTCACCAGAGCCGCCTTGCCCAGCAGTGCGCCCATGACTGCGCCCCCATTTCCGTATCGAATGACACAGAAATACGATCACGCCCCGGGGAAGCGCGTCAAGGTATATTTTTATCGAGCGACACAGAATGATCCGGGGGCGTTCTCACCGCCCCGGCGGTCGCCGTGAGAAACGAGGAGGGACCGGTATGGCGGGACGTGGACGCCCCAGGAGTTTCGACCGGAGCGTGGCCCTGACCCGGGCGATGGAGACGTTCTGGCGCCGGGGGTACGAGGCCGCGTCGCTGACCGAACTCACCGCCGCCATGGGGATCAACTCCCCCAGTCTCTATTCCGCCTTCGGTTCCAAGGAGGCCCTGTTCCGGGAGGCGGTGGAGCTGTACGCGGCCACCGAGGGCGCGCCGATCGACCGCGCGCTGACCGAGGAGCCGACGGCGTACGAGGCGGTCGCCGCCGTGCTCCGGTGGAACGCCCGCGCGTACACCGGCGACGGCCGGCCGACCGGCTGCATGATCGTCCTGGCGGCCGTGAACACCACCGACGAGGCGGCCCGGCGGTGTCTGGCGGAGGTCAGGGCCGCGGGCATCGACCAGTTGCGGGAGCGGCTGGAACGGGGCGTGAGGGACGGGGAACTGCCGCCGGACGCGGACACCGTGACCGCTGCCCGCTTCTACACCGCCGTCATCCAGGGAATGTCCGTCCAGGCCAGGGACGGGGCCGGATACGAGGAGGTGGCCCGGGTCGCCGAACAGGCGATCGCCGCGTGGGAGACCGTGACGGGCGGCGCGGTCCCGGACGTCCCGGACGGCCCCGCCGCTCCGGATCCGTACGGGGCGGGGCGACCGGCAGCCGGTCCCGGAACCGCCGGCTCCGGGACCGCCGCGTCCACCGACCGGACCGGCTGACCGGACGGGACCGGCCCCTGACGGGCAGCCGGGCGGCCGGGCGGCCGGGGCCTCCGGCCGGACCGGCGCTCAGTCCTCCGGCAGTTCCACGGGCGCGATCTCGTCGTAGAGGTCGCCGGGACCGGGATTGGAGGGGTCCGTCGCGCCGCCGAAGTGCCGCATCACGCCCCAAACGGCGTTGAGGGCGGTCTGTACGGCGCCCTCGGCCCATCCCGCCGTCCAGGAGATGTCGTCGCCCGCGAGGAAGATGCCCTGCATGTCCGCGGGCAGCCGGTCCTGCATGAAGTGGGTGAAGAGCCGCCGCTGATAGCGGTAGTGACCGGGCAGATTGGCCTTGAACGCGCCCATGAAGTAGGGCTCGTTCTCCCAGGAGACGGTGACCGGGTTGCCGGTGATGTGGGCGCGGATGTCGACATCGGGGTAGATCTCGCCGAGGGACTTCAGCATCACCTCCATCCGCTCGTTCGCCGACAGCGGCAGCCACTTCAGGCTGTCGTCGCACCAGGTGTACGAGAGGCAGATCACGGCGGGCCGGTCCGGACCGTCGTCCAGCAGATACGTACCCCGGGTCATCCGGTCGGTGAGCGTCATCGACATGGTGTCCCGCCCGGTCACCGGGTTCTTGTCCAGCCAGAACGGCCGGTCGACCGGGACGAACAGCTTCGAGGACTCCATGTAGTGGGTGCGCTCGATCGCGGTCCAGTGGTCGATCGGGAAGAGCGCGTCGTCACAGGCGATCTTGGACAGCAGCATCCAGGACTGGGCGGTGAAGACCGCCGCGCGGTAGGTACGGATGTCCCCGGCGGCGTCCGTGACGGTGATCCGGTTGCCCGCGGTCCGGTGCAGCCGGGTCACGGCGGGCCGGTGGCCGCCCTCGTGCAGCGACGCCAGCGACGTGCCCTGCGGCCAGTGGACGATCTTCCCCGGGGCGCGCTCCCAGAGCCGCAGCGGAAGCTGCTGGCTGCCCTCGACGATGCCGCGGTGGTGGTCGTCGGCCTCGGAGTAGACGACCCGGAGGATCTCCAGGATGGAGTTGGGGAAGTCGGTGTCCCAGCCGCCCGTGCCGAAGCCGACCTGGCCGAAGATCTCCCGGTGCCGGAAGGAGCGGAACGCCTCGGAGGCGCAGAGGAAGCCGTAGAAGGTCTGGTTGTCCAGCCGCTCCACCAGCCGGGCCCAGATCTCCCGGATCCGGGGCACGTCGCGCTCCCGCATCGCCCGGTTCATCTCGGTGAAGTCGGCGCCCTCCTCCAGACAGGCGTTCCAGGCGTCCATGACGTCCCGGTAGACCTGCGGGAGGTCGGCGATGGTCTCGGCGTAGTGGGACTCGCCCTTGAGGTCGACCACGGTCGACGGGGTCGAGGGCGCCAGCGGATTGGGGAACGGCCTGGTGGTGAGCCCGACCAGGTCGATGTAGTGCTGGAGGGCCGTCGAGGACGGCGGGAAGCGCATGGCGCCCATCTCGGCGGTCAGCCCGGGATCGCCGCCGTCGAAGCCGACCGTCCGCAGCCGTCCGCCGATCCGGTCGGCCTCGTAGAGGACGGGCTTGAGCCCCATCTTCATCAGCTCGTAGGCGGTGATCAGGCCGGAGAGTCCGCCGCCGATCACCGCGACCTCGGTCCCGTGCTCGGTCGCCGGGATCTGCCCGAGCCCGGCGGGATGGGCCAGGAAGTCGTCGTAGGCGTAGGGGAAGTCCGGCCCGAACATGGTGATCGGCGGCTGCGCGTCGGTGTGCTGGACGGCGGTGGGCACCGTGGACGTCATGGGGTCGAACTCCTAGCAAGGACAACGAAAGGCGACCGGCGCACCGGGCGGTGGCACCTCGGAAGTTCCGGGGGTCCGGGGCGGGATTCGGCGGGGCGGGATCCGGGCGACGGGGGTGGTGGAGCCCGTACGCCGGGCCTCCCAGAAACCTACGGTTTCGCCGTCATCCGGGACAAGGCGCGTCCGTTGCGCCCCGGCGGACGATTCATTGCGTCTCCCGGGCCCCAGGCGTCGATTCGTTGTGCGTGGCGTCGCCGCAGGTGGCGCGGGGTGCCGTACGGCCGGGGACGGACCGGAACCGGTACGGGCTACGCCGCACGGGGGAGGCCGGGTGCCGACTCGGGGCCGATGCGGCGCGGCGGGGTCGGGCGGGAGGGTCGGGGACGTACCGCCGGGGCCGCCCCGGCCCGGCGCACCGACCGCGAAAGGAACCGCCGTGCTCCGGTTGTCCCGTCCGTCCCGTCACCACCACCCGGGCGACCGGCGCGAGGGGCCGCCGGTCCCCGGGTCCCGCCACGAGCCGCCCGGGCGGGCCCGTCAGGCGGGCGGTCCCGAGGAGTAGCGGCGCAGCAGCGGGGAGAGCACCAGCACCGACTTGGTGCGCTCGACGAAGGGCTCCCCCGCGATCCGCTCCAGCACCCGTTCGAAGTGGCGCATATCGGCGGCGAAGACCTGGACGATGGCATCGGCCTCGCCGGTGACGGTGGAGGCCGACGCGACCTCGGGATACCGTTCCAGGCCCCGTTCGATGGCCTCCGGGGACGTATTGCTGCGGCAGTACAGCTCGATGTACCCCTCCGTCTCCCAGCCGAGGGCGGCGGGATCCACCCGTACGGTGAAGCCGGTGATGGCGCCCGTGTCGCGGAGCCGGTCGACCCGGCGTTTCACGGCGGGGGCGGAGAGACCGACGAGGGCGCCGATATCGGCGTAGGAGCGGCGGGCGTCCTCGGCCAGGGCGTGGACGATGCGTTCGTCGAGGTCGTTGAGTCGCACGGAGGGTGGGTCACTCTTCTTCGGTGGGCCGGTCGTCCCGGGCGGCGCGGGCGGCACGGCGCCGTCGCCCCGGTTGGAACGCAGTAGAACACACCGCCGGGCCACGGGCGTCCCGGCACGGACGCGCCGGTCGCGCCGCGCACCCGGAACGGGCCGCGCGGGCCGTGCCGGGCGGGTCCGTACGGTCCGTACGGAGACGGCCCGGCGCCGGGCCACGGGGGTGCCGGGCGCCGGGACCGCGGCCCGGCCACCCGGAGGACCGGGCGGCCGGGCCGTGACCGGGCGTCAGCTCCAGCTGGCGTGCAGCGGCTTGCCCTCGGCGTACCCCGCGGCGCTCTGGACACCGACGATCGCCCGCTCGGCGAACTCCTCCAGCGACCCGGCACCCGCGTAGGTGCAGGAGGAACGGACACCCGCGATGATCGAGTCGACCAGGTCCTCGACGCCCGGCCGGGCCGGGTCGAGGAACATCCGCGAGGTGGAGATGCCCTCCTCGAAAAGCGCCTTGCGGGCCCGGTCGTACGCGGACTCATCGCTGGTCCGGTTGCGGACGGCGCGCGCCGACGCCATCCCGAAGGACTCCTTGTACGGCCGCCCGTCGGCGGTGTGCTGAAGGTCGCCGGGGGACTCGTACGTCCCGGCGAACCAGGAGCCGACCATCACATTCGACGCCCCGGCGGCCAGCGCCATCGCCACATCGCGCGGGTGCCGCACGCCGCCGTCGGCCCACACGTGCTTGCCGTACTTCTTCGCCTCGGCGGCACACTCCAGGACCGCGGAGAACTGCGGCCGGCCGACGCCGGTCATCATCCGGGTGGTGCACATGGCGCCCGGACCCACACCGACCTTGATGATGTCGGCGCCCGCCTCGATCAGATCCCGTACGCCCTCGGCGGCGACGATGTTGCCCGCGACGACGGGGACCTTCGGGTCGAGGGAACGGACCGCGCGGACCGCCGCGATCATGCTCTCCTGGTGGCCGTGGGCGGTGTCCACGACCAGGGTGTCCACACCCGCGTCGAGCAGCTGCTTCGCCTTGCCCGCCACATCTCCGTTGATACCGACGGCGGCGGCGACCCGCAGCCTGCCCGCGGCGTCCACGGCGGGGGTGTAGAGCGTGGCGCGCAGGGCGCCCTTGCGGGTGAGGATGCCGACGAGACGGCCGTCCTCGTCCACGGCCGGGCTGTAGCGGCGGTTGGCGTTGTCGAGCTTGGTGAACGCCTCCCGCGGGTCTATGTCCGCGGCCAGCAGCACCAGATCCCGCGACATCACCTCGGAGAGCTGGGTGAAGCGGTCGACACCGAGCAGATCGGCGTCGGTGACGACGCCCACCGGGCGGTGGTCCTCGTCCACCACGACCCCGGCCTCGTGGGCCCGCTTGGGCAGCAGGGCGAGGGCGTCGGCGACGGTCTGGTGGGGGGTGAGCACGATCGGGGTGTCGAAGACCAGGTGCCGGGTCTTGACCCAGGCGACGACATCCGCGACGACCTCGATCGGAATGTCCTGGGGGATCACGGTGAGACCGCCGCGGCGGGCGAGCGTCTCGGCCATCCGGCGGCCGGCGATCGCGGTCATGTTCGCGGCGACCAGCGGGATGGTGGTGCCCGTGCCGTCCTTCGACGAGAGGTCCACGCCCTGGCGGGATCCTACGGCGGAGCGGCTCGGCACCATGAAGACATCGTCGTAGGTCAGGTCGTAGGGGACCGCGGGGCTGGCGGTCAGCCGACCCGTACCGGGCTCAAGAAAACGCATAAGTCTCACATTTTCAGGCGAAACGGAGCAGGTCACTCCCACGAACGACACAACAAAGAACCCCCGTGCTGTGCTTTCCTCCAGATCGCCCGGTGGGCGTCCGCGGAGTTACGGGGGCTGATGCGCAGGACCGTGGGCCTGCCTTACGTCGAAAGGTTACCCGAGTCCGAACAGATCAGCGATGCCGCGCGGACGGCGGCACCGGCCCGCGGCCCGGCTCCCGCCCCGGACGCCCCGGCCCCGGCCCGGCTCGATCCGGCGGGCCCCGGACACATCCGCCGGGCACACTCCCGGCCGGATTCGGTCACGGCCCGGTCACGGAGAGCCGGACGGGCGGCGGGCTAGGCTGACGCACGTGGCGAGAACCGACGGAGCGTTACGGGCGATCAGCGATCTGCACATTTCCTACGACGAGAACCGCGACATCGTGGCGGGGCTGAAGCCCTCGTCCCCCGACGACTGGCTGATCGTGGCCGGGGACGTCGGCGAACTCATGGCGGACATCGAGTGGGCCCTCACCCTCCTGGCGGAACGGTTCGCCAAGGTGATCTGGGTCCCCGGCAACCACGAGCTGTGGACGGTCAAGCAGGAGACCAGCCCCCTGCGCGGCGTGGAGCGCTACCAAGCGCTGGTGGAGCTGTGCCGCCGGATCGGGGTGCTCACCCCGGAGGATCCGTACCCGGTCTGGCGGGGCCCCGGCGGTCCGGTCCGGATCGCACCCCTCTTCCTGCTTTACGACTACTCGTTCCTGGCCCCTGGCACCAGCACGGTCGAGGAGTCGCTGGCGAAGGCGTGGGAGGCGGGGATCGTCTGCACCGACGAGTTCTTCCTCCACCCCGACCCCTACCCGGGCCGGGCCGAGTGGTGCGCGGCCAGGGCCGAGGAGACCGAACGGCGGCTCACCGAGGTCGCGGGCGATCTCCCGCTGGTACTGGTGAACCACTGGCCGCTGGTGCGCACCCCCACGGAGGTGATGATCCACCAGGAGTTCGCCCAGTGGTGCGGCACGGTCAGAACGGCGGACTGGCACACCCGGTTCGGGGTCGCGGCGGTGGTCTACGGCCATCTGCACATCCCGCGCAGCACGGTCTACGACGGCGTCCCGTTCGAGGAGGTGTCGCTGGGCTATCCGCGCGAGTGGCGCCGGTACGGCCTGCGGTCGGAACTGGCCCGGCAGATCCTGCCCCCTCGGGAGACGTGACTCCCCCGGGCCGCGCCGGGCCCCGGCGACGGACGCCGGGGCCCGTGACCGGCGGCCCGCCGGGATCACGCGTTCCCGGCGCGGGGCGGGGAACCGCCCAGGGGATGGCATCTCGTCGGGTCGGTGGCACAGGGGACCGCGACGCTGTGGGTGAGGATCTCCCAGGCGAAGCCGACGATTCCGGCCTGGAGCCGGGACTCCACGGCGAGTTTGGCCAGGATCCGGGCGACATGGGCCTTGGCGGTGCGCTCGGTGATGACCAGGTGGGTCGCGATGGTCCGGTTCGACGACCCCTTCGCCAGCATCCGGAAGACATCGAGTTCCCGCTCGGACAGCAGCGGCACTCGGGCCAGAGCGGCGTCCCAGACGTGCTGGTGGATCAGGGCCGCCTGCCGGGCGGCGACAAGTTGACGGGACTCGGTCAAGGGTTCTGCGGTGCGCATGCCGGTTCCTCGGTGTCCTCTGGCTGACGGGCGGTCGTCTCATGGGGTGACTCTGCGCGCGCCGGCGCATGCGGGCTCGCCGGTGGGGCGCGCGGCGTTCATGGAGAGCGGGTCGCCCTGGCGGTCGGCCGCGGGGACGGGGGTGGCGAACGGTGCGTCGTCAATTCCGGGAAACATATGAAGCCGGATGCGCATCGGGCGGATCAATTCTCGGCCAGCCGAATTGCATCGTGCGGCAGGTGAATTCCGGCCGCCTCCGGCCGTATGTTCCAAGTCGGCTCGCCCGGTGCCGAACCGACCCATGGATTCACCTCGCCCGGGGCAGCCCGATACAGCGGCGGCGAAAGCTCGGAATTTCGTCCGCGAGCTACGCGAGCTACCGGATCACTCTTGAAATTTCGGGCAGCCGCTAAGGCGCGGGGCCGACATCGATACCGGAAAGGAATTCCGGATGACTGCGGGGAGGGGGCGGCGGACCGAACACCCTGGACGATCGGCCTGTACGACGGGAGCCCCGCGGCGCAAGCAACGAAAGGGGCTCTACTCCCCCACCCACGATGGTTCCCCCCGAGCATCTCGATGGAACGGCATCCCGAATAAAAGCCGAGCAATGCGTACACGGGTGGCCGACCTCTGGAGGTCGTCGCCTTACGCCTAAATTACTCGGTCACTACCGGATTGAGCAATGCCGGATCCAATATCTGAGATGAGCGGCTGAAATTCGCCAGGAGGCTTGAATTCTCGCGCGATGCGCCACCATCGCGAAATGGGCGATGGCATGGAGAGGTGCCGGCGGGCACTCTCCGGGGGTGATGGTACGGCATCAGGGAATGCCGATGAGCCGCAGCAGCGCCGCAGTCCCGGCCGCCGCGATGACGACGGCGAGAAAGGGCGCCCCGCGCCAGGCGAGCACTCCGCCGACCAGGACGCCGAGCGCCCGGGCCGCACCGGCGAAACCCTCCCCCTGGGTCAGTGCCGCGGTGGCCGTCAGGGCGGCGAGCAGCACGACCGCCGAGACCTCCAGCAGCTTCTCCGCCTGCTTCGGGAAGGCGACCTTGGCCCGCAGGGCGGGACCGGCCAGGCGCAGCAGGAAGGTCCCGGCGGCCAGGGCCGACATCGCCAGCAGCGCGGGCAGCAGGGGAAAGGAATCACTCATCGCGCCACTCCTTCGGGGTTCCTCGTCCGGAACAGCGGCAGCGCGGCCAGGGCGGCCAGCACCGGCAGTCCGGCCGGCAGGAAGGGGGTGAGGGCCAGCGCGATCGCCGCGCCCACGAGCGCGGTCCGCCGCAGCGCCCGGTCCTTCATCGAGGGCAGGATCAGGGCCAGGATCACGGCGGGGAACATCGCGTCCAGACCGAGGGCGTCGGTGTCCCGGACGACACTGCCCAGCAGCGCGCCGAGCGCGGCGCCGACGGGCCAGCAGACCAGGATGCCGAGGCCGCAGGCCCAGTACGCGGCCCGCTTGCGGGCCGGGCCCTCCTGGGCGATGGCGAAGACGACCGTCTCGTCGTTCATCAGATGGGTGCCGAGCGCTCCGCGCCAGCCCCGCCCGAGCACATCGGGCACCGCCAGCCCGAACGGCAGATGGCGGGCGTTGACCAGCAGCCCCGCGAAGAGGGCGGCGATCGGGCTGCCACCGGCGGCGATGATCCCGACGAAGAGGAACTCCGACGACGCCGCGAGAACGAGCGCCCCCATGAGCACCGGGAACCACCAGGGGAAGCCGGAGGTGACCGCGATGGCCCCGTACGACAGACCTATGACCCCTACGGCGAGGCAGACGAGCGCGATGTCCCGCACCGGCCCCTTGCCGAGCGTTTCCCATATCGTACGCATGGCATTTATAGTGAACACCTGATGAGTGTTCGTCAAGGTGAACGATTGACCATTGGAGCGAACGCGCGTGACCGAAACCGATCCTTCCCTCAAGCCGCCCCTGGTCGTCATCGCCGCCTCCCTGCGGGCGGAGCGGATCCGGTCCGGGCTCTCCCTCAGTGAGGTCGCCCGGCGGGCCGGGCTCGCCAAGTCGACGCTCTCGCAACTGGAGTCCGGGACCGGGAATCCCAGCCTGGAGACGCTGTGGGCGCTCTGTGTGGCGCTGGAGATCCCGTTCTCCCGGCTGCTGGCCGCCTCCCGCCCCCCGGTCCAGGTGATCCGCGCGGGTGAGGGCCCCGCGATCGGTTCGGCCCAGAGCGACTACCGGGCCACCCTGCTGGCCGCCTCACCGCCCGGGGCCCGGCGGGACGTCTACAGCATCGCGGCCGAGCCGGGTCCGCAGCGCCTTTCCGCCCCCCACATGCCGGGCGTCGTGGAGCATGTCGTGATCGGCGCCGGACTGGCCCTGGTGGGCACCGCGGACGAACCGGTGGAGCTGGGTCCGGGCGACTACATCAGCTACCCGGCCGATGTCCCGCACCTCTTCCGGGCACTGGAGCCCGGAACCCGCGCGGTGCTCGTCTCGGAACACCACTGAGCCGGACGCGGGGGCGAGGGGGGCGCCCGCGCGTCCGGCGGCTTCAGTGGCCCATGCCCCAGCCGCCGTCCACCGGCAGGACGGCCCCGGTGATACAGGCGGCCTCCCGGGAGGCGAGGAACCGGACCGCGGCCGCCACCTCTTCGGGCTCCGTGCCGCGCCCCACGGGCACCCGGCTCAGTACGGCCGTACGCTGCTTCGCGTCGAGGCCCTGGGTCATATCGGTATCGACCAGGCCCGGTGCCACCACATTGCAGGTGACGCCCCGGGCGCCCAGCTCCCGGGCGACGGACCGGGCCAGGCCGACCAGACTCGCCTTCGACGCCGCGTAGTTGGTCTGCCCGGCCGCGCCCAGCAGTCCGACCGCCGACGAGATCAGTACGATCCGCCCCCACCGGGCGTCGACCATCTCCTCCGCTGCCCGTCTGACCACCCGGAAGACGCCCGTCGCGTTGGTCTCCATCACGTCCGTGAAGTCGCGGTCGGCCATCCGCAGCAGCAGCCGGTCCCGGGTGATGCCCGCATTGGCCACCAGCACCTCCACCGGGCCGTGTGCCGCCTCCACCTCTTTGAACGCCCGGTCCACCTGCGCGGAGTCGGTGACGTCGCAGGTGACGGCGAGGCAGCCGAGGTCGGTCGCGGCGCTGGGCGGTTCACCGGTGCGGTAGGTCAGCGCGACCTTGTCGCCGGCCCGCGCGAAGGCGCACGCCACCGCGAGACCGATCCCCCGGTTCCCGCCGGTCACGAGGACGGAACGGCTCATGTCTTCCCCTCATCCTGCTGCGCTTTCGGTGGACCCGACCCGGCGGACGCCGGTCAGGCGATCTTGTGGACCCAGCCGAACGGGTCCGGTCGCGAACCGTCCTGGATTCCCGCCAGCTCCGCGCGCAGCCGCTGGGTGACCGGGCCCGGCGTACCGCCGCCGATCGTCCAGTCGCCGTCCGCGCTCCGGACGAAGCCGACCGGGGTGATCATCGACGAGGTGCCGCAGGAGAACACCTCGGTCAGTGCCCCCGACTCGGCGTCGGCGCGCCACCGCTCGACACTGATCCGGCCCTCCTCGGCCCGGTGGCCGAGCTGGTTCATCAGCGTCAGCACCGAGTCCCGGGTGACACCGGCGAGCAGGGTCCCGGACAGCTCCGGTGTCACCAGCCGGTCGCCGTAGACGAAGAAGAGGTTGCTGGTGCCCATCTCGTCCACCCAGCGGCGTTCCGCCGAGTCCAGCCAGACCACCTGGTCGCAGCCCATCTCCCCGGCCTGTGCCTGCGCGGCCAGCGTGCCCGCGTAGTTGCCGCCGCACTTGGCCTCACCGGTGCCGCCGGGGGCCGCCCGGGTGTAGTCCCGGGAGAGCCATACGGTGAGCGGCTTCGCCCCGGCCGTGAAGTAGGCGCCCGCGGGTGAGGCGATCACCATGAACCGGTAGGAGCGGGACGGGCCGTAGAAGCCGATGGTGGGCTGGGTGGCGATCATGAAGGGGCGCAGATAGAGACTGCACCCGGGCCGGTCCGGGACCCAGTCGCGGTCGGTGCCGACCAGCAGTTCGAGGGCCTCGACGAAGGTCTCCTCGGGCAGCGGCGGCATCGCCATCCGCGCGCACGAGCGGTTCAGCCGGGCCGCGTTGGCGTAGGGCCGGAAGGTCACCACCGTGCCGTCGGGGCGGCGGTACGCCTTCATGCCCTCGAAGACCTCCTGGCCGTAGTGGAACACCTGGGCCGACGGATCGAGCACCAGCGGCCCGTAGGGATGCAGCCGGGCGTCGTGCCAGCCCCGGTCCCTGGACCAGTCGATGCTGATCATGTGGTCGGTGAACACCTCGCCGAAGGCGGGTGACTCCATCAGTGCCGCCCGCTCGGCGACCGGCCTGCGGACGGCGGGCTCGGTGGTGAAGGTGATCGTCATGGGTGCGCTCCGGGGCAGGGGTTCACGGGGTCTCTCGGTTCAGAGGGGGATGTTGGCGTGTTTGCGGTTCGGCTGGTCCGCGTGTTTGGTCCGCAGCATCCGGAAGGCCCGGACGAGCAGTTCCCGGGTCCCGGCGGGGTCGATCACATCGTCGACGAGGCCGCGCTCGGCCGCGTAGTAGGGATGCATCAGCTCGGACCGGTACTCCTTGACGAGCTGGACCCGCAGCGTCTCCGGGGCGTCGGCCTCGGCGATCCGCTTGCGGAAGATGACGTTCGCGGCGCCCTCGGCGCCCATCACGGCGATCTCGTTGGTCGGCCAGGCGTAGGAGAGGTCGGCGCCGATCGAGCGGGAGTCCATCACGATGTACGCGCCGCCGTACGCCTTGCGCAGGATCAGCTGGACCCGGGGCACCGTGGCCTCGCAGTAGGCGTACAGCAGTTTGGCGCCGTGGCGGATCACCCCGTCGTGTTCCTGGTCGACCCCGGGCAGGAAGCCCGGTACGTCCACCAGCGACAGCAGGGGGATGTTGAAGGCGTCGCAGGTCCGGACGAAGCGGGCGGCCTTCTCGCTGGCCTTGATGTCGAGCACCCCGGCCAGGGCGAGCGGCTGGTTGGCGACGATGCCCACGACCTGGCCGCCGAGCCGGGCCAGCCCGCAGACCACATTGCGGGCCCAGCCCTCGTGCACTTCCAGGAAGTCGCCGTGGTCGACGATCTCCTCGATCACCCGGCGGATGTCGTACGGCAGCCTGCCCTCGGCCGGGACCAGGCCGAGGAGGGCGTCGTTGCGCCGGTCCTCGGGGTCGGCGCACGGGACGGCCGCCGGGTTCTCCCGGTTGTTGGACGGCAGCAGGGAGAGCAGATATCTGACCTCGCCGAGACAGGTCCACTCGTCCTCGTAGACGAAGTGCGCGACGCCCGACAGTTCGGCGTGGACGTCGGCGCCGCCGAGCCCCTCCTGGCTGACCTCCTCGCCGGTGACGGTCTTCACCACATCGGGTCCGGTGATGAACATCTGCGACGTGCCGCGGACCATGAAGACGAAGTCGGTCAGGGCGGGGGAATAGGCCGAGCCGCCCGCGCACGGGCCCAGGATCACCGAGATCTGCGGGATCACCCCGGAGGCCCGCACATTCCGGCGGAAGATGCCGCCGTAACCGGCCAGGGCCGAGACGCCCTCCTGGATCCGCGCCCCGGCGCCGTCGTTGAGCGAGACCAGGGGGGCACCCGCCGCGATGGCCATGTCCATGATCTTCTGGATCTTCTCCGCGTGCGCCTCGCCGAGCGCCCCGCCGAAGATCCGGAAGTCGTGCGCGTAGACGAACACGGTCCGGCCCTCGACCGTCCCCCAGCCCGTGATCACACCGTCCGTGTGCGGTCTGCGGTTCTCGATGCCGAAGCCGACCGCGCGGTGTCTGCGCAGCTGCTCGATCTCGTTGAACGAACCGGCGTCCAGCAGTACGTCGATCCGTTCGCGGGCGGTCAGCTTGCCCTTGGCGTGCTGGGCCCGGGTCGCCTGCTCGCTCGGGCCCTCGCACGCCGCCTCCCTGGTGGCGTGGAGGTCGGCCACCCGCGCCCGGATACCGGTACGCGTACCCGGTGGCTGCTCCGTGGACTCCTGCTGGACGGTCATCCGTTCCCTCTCCTTACGGGGTCCACGCGCCCATCGGCGCCGTGGCCGACGGGGCCGTGGCGGTACGGACCCCGCCGGGGCCGGGGCCCGGTCACGACCGGGTCCGTACGGGCTCGGCGGGCGGGCCGGGCACGGCCGGACCGGTACCGCCAGGGACCGCCGCACGGCATCTCTGCCGCTGCGCCCCCAGCCCCGACACCTCCGCCTCCACCACGTCACCGGCCCGCAGATAGGGCTGGTCGGGGCGGCCCAGCGCGACACCGCCGGGCGTCCCCGTCAGCACCACGTCACCGGGGTGCAGCACCATGAACCGGCTCAGGTACCAGACCAGGCGGAACACGTCGAAGACCATGTCGGCGGTCGACGCGTCCTGCATCGTCCGGCCGTTGACCCGACAGGTCAGCCGCAGCCGGCCCGGGTCGCCCGCCTCGTCCGGGGTGACCAGGTACGGGCCCAGCGGGCCGAACGACTCGAAGGACTTGCCCTTGACCCACTGCCCGCCGCGCTCCAGGAGCCAGCTCCGCTCGGACACGTCGTTGCCGGTGGCGTACCCCGCGATATGACGCGACGCGGCGGCCGGGTCCGGCAGGTACTGCGCGCGTCTGCCGATCACCACGGCCAGCTCGACCTCCCAGTCCGTCTTCTCACCGCCCGGAGGCAGCAGCAGATCGTCGTACGGTCCGACCAGCGTGCTCGGCGCCTTGCTGGCCACGATCGGCTCATCGGGCAGCGCCAGGCCCGCCTCGGCGGCGTGGGCCCGGTAGTTGAGCCCGATCGACAGCAGATGTCCGCCGGGGCGGACGGGCGGGCCGATCCGCCCGGCGGCCGGGTCGACCGCCGGGAGTCGGGCGGCATCCCGGGCCAGCCGTGCCGCCGTCTCGCGCAGCGCGTCGGGGTCCAGGGCCGGACCCGTCCAGTCCGGCAGCCAGCCGGACAGGTCCCGTACGACGCCGCCGGGGCCCACCGCGCAGGGCCGTTCCCGGCCCGGCGGCCCGATCCGCAGCAGCCGCATCTCAGCCGGCCGCCGGGTTCTGTTCGAGGTACTTCTCGAAGAACCGGAACTCCTCGTCGGTCAGCCGCCGGGGCCGTCCGGCCCGGTAGTCGAACGGCGCCATCACGGTCGTCGCGGTGGCGTACACGGTGTCGCCGTCGCGGACCACGCAGTCGATCGCCACCGTCGCCGACTGGAGGTCGGAGACCCACATCTCGATCTCCACCGGTTCGTGCCGGTGGACGAGCCGGCCGCGGTAGCGGATCCGGTGCTCGACCACCACCGATCCGTCCCGGAAGAAGGCGTCGCCGTCGGTCGGCGCCATCCGGAAGACGAAGTCGACCCGTGCCTCCTCCAGATAGCGGAGGAAGGAGACGTTGTTGACGATGCCGTAGACATCCATGTCGGACCAGCGGATCGGGCAGAAGTAGCTGTGTCTCCCCATGGCGCTCAGCTTCCCTCGGCGACGGCGGCGGCAGCGGCGGTTCCGGCAGCGGCGGCGGGCGGACCGAAGGCGCCGGTGCGCTCCTGGAAAGCGGTCACGTAGTCGTCGGCGGCGATCGGCGCCCGCAGCAGTTCCGGGGAGAGGTTGAAGCCGTCGATCAGGGCGTCGGTGTACGGCACCAGCCGGGCGCACAGCTCGTCGGCCGCCCGGGGCAGCCCCTCCACCTGCTCCGTGGTGAGCACCCCGCGCGCCAGATACCAGCCGGAGTCCCGGCGCAGCTCGGTCAGCCCGTAGAGCGCGGCCAGCAGGCCGAGCGCCGTCCGCGCGGTCTCGTCCTCCAGAGTGCCGACGGCGTCGGCGAGGCGTTCCAGCGCGATCCGTACGCCGCGGGCCCGGGCCATCTCCAGGCCGGTGTTGACGGTGCCGTTCCACGCCTCGAAGTACGTCCGGTCGCCGGTGTCGTCGGCCATCCGCGCGGCGGCCTCGCGGAGCAGTTCCGCCTCCCGGTGCCGTACCGCCGCCGCCAGGAACGCGGGGTCGCCGAGGTCCCGTCCCGCCGGGTCGGGGGCCGGGGCGGGTCCGGCGCCGTCCCCGTCGCCGTACCGCGCGATGATCTGCCCCGCGGTGGTGGCCAGCAGTACCTGGCTGTCGCCCTCGGCGGTGACCAGGCCCTGGAGCAGCGACCCGTAGTCGGCGATCCGGTTGGCGCTGAAGATGCCCTGGGCGCCGCAGCGCTCCCGGCAGACGGCGATCACCTCGGTCATCTCCCAGGTGGCGAGCGCCTTGGTGATGGAGACCAGGTCGTTCAGCTCGGCGGGGACGGCGTCCGGCGGCACCGCGGTGAACTCCCGTTTGGCGTGGTTGAGCAGCAGTGTCATCGCGTACGTCCGGGAGAGCGCGGTGTACAGCGCGAGCTGATGGCTGCGGTACTCGATCACCGGCAGGTCCTTGCGGCCGGGCGCGTTGGTGAGCCGCCGGGCCGCGAACCGGAGCGCGATGTACACACTCGCCCGGCCCGCGCCCGTCGCGGCGCTGGAGACGCAGAGCCGGCCGGGCAGGATGCGGTTCATCGCGCGCAGGAACCGCTTCCGCAGATTGCCGGACGCCGGGCGGAACACGCCGTCGTCGTCGAAGCCGCCCATATCGCCGTGGAGGAGCTGGCGGCGGGGGACGCGGACGTGGTCGAACCAGGTGAGGCCGTTGTCGAGGCCCTGGACCGGCTTCTCCGGGCAGGGCGCCGCGTGGACGCCCTCGCAGAGCCCGTTCCCGTCGCTGATCCGGACGAGGAAGGGGTAGACGCCGTGGTCCTTGCCGTCCGCCTTCAACCGGGCCATCACCACGGCGAGTTTGGGTACGTCCCGGAACCCGCTGTAGGACATGTACTTCTGGGCCAGGGCGTCGGGCGTGTTGAGGACGAACGTCTCGGTGGCGGGGTCGTAGACGGCCTCGGTGCGCAGGGCGGCCACGTTGTTGCCGTAGCCCAGTTCGGTGGCCATGTAGGGGCTGAAGGAGTCCAGCCGGTCCAGTTCGTCGCAGAGGTCCTTCAGATCCTCCCGGTCGCCGTGCTCCAGGACGGTGCCGAAGGCCAGGTTGTAGTGGACCATCAGCAGCGAGAACGTGGAGACGTCGACCAGCGACGGCCACTCGGCGAGGGCGAACAGCCGCCAGGGGTCGGCCAGGATCTCCCGGGGGCGTTCCAGTCCGGCGTGGACGGCTCTCGACCGTTCGTAGGCCAGCTTCCCGGCCTCGGTCATGGTCAGCCCCTCACGGGGGTCGAAGACGGGGTCCAGCAGCAGTTCGCGCAGGTCCTGGTGCGTCTGCTCGTACCTGCCGTCGAAGAGCAGCCGGGACAGCCCGGCGGAGGCCGACGAGGTCATGGGTGGGTCCTTTCCCGCGGCTGTGCCTCCCGCGGTGGGGTGTCGGGGGGACCGGCGGAGGGTGCCGCCGCGACCGGGCACCGGGCGGGGCCCGGAGCGGTGGCCGGAACGGGCCGGGTCAGGCCGGGGCGATCAGCAGGGCCGCGTTCTGGCCGCCGAAGCCGAACGAGTTGCTCAGGGCCACCTCGACCCGGGCCGGGCGCGCCGCGCCGTGTACGACGTCCACCTCCACCCGCGGATCGACCTCGGTGGTGCTCGCGGACGGCGGGATCACCCCGTGGTGCACGGTGAGCGCCGCGAAGGCCGCCTCGATGGAACCGGCCGCGCCCAGCGGATGCCCGGTGACACCCTTGGTGGAGCTGACCAGCGCGTCGGAGCCCGCCACCCGGTGGATCACGCCCGCCTCGATGACGTCGTTGAGCGGCGTCGAGGTGCCGTGCGCGTTGACGTAGTCGATGTCCCGGCCGGTCAGTCCGGCGTCCGCGAGCGCCGCGCGGACCGCCAGCTCGGCCCCCTTGCCCTCCGGGTGCGGGGACGTCACATGGTGCGCGTCCGCGGAGGCGCCGTATCCGATGATCCGGGCCACCGGCCGTACGCCGCGGGCCCGCGCGTGCTCCTCGGACTCCAGTACGACGACTCCGGCGCCCTCGCCGAGGACGAATCCGTCCCGGGCCGCGTCGAAGGGACGCGAGGCGGTCGCCGGGTCGTCGAGCCGCCGGGACAGCGCCCGCATCCGCGCGAACGAGGAGACGTACAGCGGGGTGATGGGCGCCTCGGCGCCACCGGCCACCACGATGTCGGCGAGACCCGACCTGATCAGCTCTCGGCCCAGGCCGATCGCGCTGGCCCCGGCCGCGCACGCCGTACAGGGCGCCGAGCACGGGCCGTTGGCCCCGATATCGATCGCCACCTGGCCGGCGGCCATGTTGAGCAGCCCCATCGGGAGGGTCATGGCGGAGATCTCCTCCGGCCCCTCCTCCAGCAGGACCCGGTGCTGCGCCTCCAGTGTGGCGGTGCCGCCGGCGCCGGAGCCCAGGATCACCGCCACCCGTGAGCTGTCGGCCCACTCGCCCGGGACGAGCCCGGCCTGGTCCAGCGCCTCGCGGGTGGCGGCGACGGCGAACTGGGAGTAGCGGTCCCATTGCCAGGCGGCCCGCCCCAGGGAGGCCGGGGCGAAGTCGGGCACCCGGCACGCCATGGTCACCGGCAGGCCCGCCAGGTCGGTATGGTGCGCGGCCGTCGGCCGGCCCTCGACCACCCGGTCCCAGCTCTCCTTGACGCCGATCCCGGCGGGGGTCACCAGCCCGATGCCGGTGACGGCGGTCGCGAAGCCGGTCATCGGACCGAGGCGCCCCTCTGCTCGACCAGGGCGACGATATCGGAGACCGTGGCCAGCTCGGACAGCTCCTCGTCGCTGATCACGACGCCCAGGCGCTTCTTCAGGGCGGTGGCGAGTTCGAGCTGCGACAGGGAGTCGAGACCGAGGTCGTCGAAGGTGGCCTCGGGCACCACCGCCTCGGCGTCAAGACCGAAGCGGGCGACGACGACCTCGACGACGGAGTCGTGGGCTGCACTCATGATGTCTCCTCCTGGAAGCTGGCAGGCTGTGGGGGGGGTGGGGCGGCGGAGCGGAAACGGGTGGAGAGGGGTGCCGGACGGGAGTCCGCCGGGCGGCGTCAGTCGACGGGATCCGCCTGGATCTCCGGCCAGACGAGTGTGGTCGAGCCCCAGGACAGTCCGGCGCCGAAGGCGGAGAGCAGTACCCGCTGCCCCGCCTTCAGTTCGCCGCGGGCGGCGTAGTCGTTCAACAGCAGGGGTACGGACGCGGCCAGGGTGTTGCCGACCCGGTCGATGTTCACCGCGACCTTCTCCCCGGGGAGCTCCAGCTCCTCCGCGACCGCGTTCACGATCCGCACATTGGCCTGGTGGCCGACGAACCAGTCGACGTCCGACACGGACCAGTCGGCGCGTTTGAGGGCCGCCGCCGCCGACTGCGTCATCCGCTCGACGGCCTGGGTGTAGAGGGGGCGGCCCTCCATCCGGAGATACCAGTCGCCCGTGGGCACCGTGCCGTGCCCGAGGCCGCCGTCGGCCGAACGCTGCCGGGAACCGCCCGCCGGAATGGCCAGCAGATCGGCGAGCGCGCCGTCGCTGCCGAGGTCGAACGGGCCCAGCGCACCGGGCTCGTCCGGTCCGCCCCGGCCCAGGACGACCGCGCCCGCGCCGTCGCCGAAGATCGGTGCCGTGGACCGGTCCGCCGGGTCCACCAAGGTGGTGAACGCCTCCGATCCGATGAAGAGCACGGTATCGGCGGTACCGGCGGCGATCAGGCCGGACGCGGTGGCGAGCCCGTACAGGAAACCGCTGCACGCGGAGGTCAGATCGAACGCGGCCAGCGTTCCCAGACCCAGCCGCGCGGCCACCGCGGGCGCCACCGCCGGGCAGATCCGCTCGGGCGACGTGGTGGCCACGACCACGGCGTCCACCGAGGCCGCGCCCGCCGAGCGCAGGGCCCGCTCACCGGCCGCCACGGCCATGCTCCCGGTCGACAGGCCCCCGGAGACGAACCGCCGCTCCCGGATGCCCGTCCTGGTACGGATCCATTCGTCCGTGGTGTCCAGGGTGCGGGAGAGGTCGTCGTTCGTGACCGTCAGGGGCGGCAGAAAACCGCCGATTCCCCTCAGCACTGCCGTCATCGACTCACCCTCCTGAGGACCGCTGACCCGGCCCGGACCTGACGCGGACATGGCTTCGACCTGACGACGAGCAAGGCTGCCCGAAGCGTCGATGACCGTTCAATTGGCCGTTGGTACAGGGGCGTTGTGCCTGTACCAACGGCCAATTGAACGACCGCCGCCCCGGCTGCCAACCTCGCCGGGGTGACCACGACACCCACTGATCTCGCAGGGCTCCTCCCGGCCGGACGGGTGATCACCGACCCGTCCCTGGTGGCGTCCTTCGCCCATGACGAGGCGGCGGGCGCGCCCTACGCGCTACCCGCCGCCGTGGTACGGCCCCGGGAAACCGCCGAGGTGGCGGCCGTGGTGGCGCACTGCGCGGAGCACGGCGTCCCGGTGGTGGCCCGCGGGGCGGGCACCGGCCTGTCCGGCGGCGCCAACGCGGTCGAGGGCGCGGTGGTGGTGTGCTTCTCGGCGATGGACCGGATCCTCCGCGTCGACCCGGACGAACGGCTGGCCGTCGTCCAGCCCGGTGTCGTCAACGAGGATCTGCGGACCGCGTGTGCCGCCAAGGGCCTCTGGTACCCGCCGGATCCGGCCAGCGCCCCCTGGTCCACCATCGGCGGGAACGTCGCCACCAACGCGGGCGGGCTGTGCTGTGTGAAGTACGGGGTCACCCGGGACTACGTACTGGGCCTGGAGGTGGTCACCGGCCGCGGTGACACGGTCCGGCTGGGGCGGCGTACCGCCAAGAGTTCGGCCGGTTACGAACTCGCCGGGCTGCTGGTCGGTTCGGAGGGCACCCTGGGCCTGGTCACCGAGATCACGGTACGGCTGAGGGGCGAGCGCGCCCCGGAGCAGACGATCGTGGGCTACTTCGCAGACCTGCCGAGCGCCGGTCTGGCCGTCGCCCGGGTGGTGGCCTCCGGGGTGGTCCCGAGCGCCCTGGAGCTGGTGGACCGGTTCTCCCTGCGGGCCGTCGACGAGTGGAAGAACATGGGCCTCACCGACGGCGGCGACGTCCTGCTGCTGGCCCGCTGCGACGCGCCCGGCGCGGCGGGCGCCCAGGAGGCGGACACCGTACTGGCCTGTTTCGAGTCGGCCGGTGCCACCTGGAGCGCGCGGTCCGCCGACCCGGCCGAGGGGGACGCCCTGTTCGCCGCCCGGCGGCTGGTCTACCCGGCGCTGGAGCGCCTTGGCCTGGTCCTCAGTGAGGACGTCTGCGTCCCCCGCACCCTCCTGCCCGAGATGCTCGGCCGACTGGCGGACATCGCCGCCCAGCACGACGTACGGATCGCCACCCTGGCCCACGCCGGGGACGGCAATCTGCACCCGATGCTGGTCGTGCCGCGCGGCGACGAGCGGGAGCTGGCCCGCTGCCGCGAAGTCTTCGAAGAGGTCGTCGACCAGGCGCTCGCGCTGGGCGGCACGGTCACCGGCGAGCACGGCGTGGGCCTGCTGAAGCGGCGCGGTCTCGCCGACGAGCTGGGCCCGGCGGTGCTGGACCTGCACCGGGGCATCAAGCGGGTGTGGGACCCGGCGGGCATCCTCAACCCGGGCAAGGTCTTCACCTGACACAGGCTGACACCGGCTGACGCCGAAGCCCGCTCCGACGCGGACGCCGCACCAGGCGGCTCCGGCCCCGGGTAGCCCCGGCGCCCGGCCCGGCCGTACCCGGAAGGGGCCGGGCACCACGCGAACACCCCGGACGGCGTACGGACGCCCGCCGGACGCGCCCGGTACGGCGGCAGGCGCGCCGGGAGGCCCCGAACCGCGCGCCCCCGCAACACCGGAACCGGCCTCCCGGCGACCAAGAAACGTTTCCCCCGGGAGGCGCGGCCCGCCGGGGGCGTCGCGTCACTCGTCGGGGTCGGCCCGCTCCAGGGCCGGGCGCAGGCCCGGCGGGGAGTTCAGCAGCAGATCGGCCGCCGCTGTGTCCGTGACGAGGCTGGTCACCAGACCGGAGCGGAGGACCGCCCCGATCGCCTCGGCCTTGCGCACTCCCCCGGCGATGGCGACCACCTCGGGGATCCCCCGCAGCCGGTCCGCCTCGACCGTGATGCACCGCTCGCCCAGATCGCGGCCGACCCGGCGGCCGTCGCGGTCGAAGAGGTGGGCGGACATCTCGGCCGCGACGCCGTAGGAGGCGTAGCGGGCCCGCTCCTCGTCGGTGAGCATGTCGTGGACGGTGGAGATGCCCGCCTCCCACGACCCGATGGAGACCGCGGCCACCGTGACCTTGTCGAAGTAGTCGAAGGCCCGGGCGATCCCGGTCTGGTGCCGCAGCGCCGCGGCCGTCGCGGCGTCCGGCAGCAGCATCGGCGCGTAGATCGGGTGGGCGTCGCCGCCCGACACCTGGGCGGCCCGCCGGACCGCCTCCACCGAGCCGCGTTCCGCGGTCCCCGCGTCGTACACCCCGGTGAGCTGGACGACCGTGCAGGGCGGCAGCCGGTCGAGGGCCGCCGCCATATGGATGGTCGACCGGCCCCAGGCCAGCCCCAGTACGTCCCCCTCGGCCACCAGCTCGCCCAGCAGATCCGCGGCCACCTCGCCCAGGTTCTCCGGGTCGGGCGACTCGTCGGCCTCGGCCGGGGACTCGACGACCACCGCGTGCCGCAGTCCGAACCGGGCGCGCAGCGCGTCGGAGCGCTCGGCGTCCAGCTCGGCCGGGACCCGGATCTCGATCCGTACGAGATCCCGCTCCAGCGCCGTCTCCAGGACCCTCGCGACCTTGAACCGGCTGACGCCGAACTCCTCCGCGATCTGGATCTTGGACTTGCCCTCCAGATAGAACCGGCGGGCCATCGCCGCCGCCTGTACGAGCTCCGCGGGTCCCATCCGCAGGGCGGACCGTCCCGCCGACCTAGCAGACACCGCGCTCTCCTCACTCCTGTTCGGGCTCCGGATCCGTCATCCTGTCAGATCCGGCGGTTGTGGATCAGCCCGGTCGGGCCGTGTTCATCTCCGTGTGGTCCGGTGGTCACCCAGGGTGACCCCGGGGCCGGTCCGGGCGGCCGGGCGGCCGGTTCCGGCCGCGCGGCACGTCCTCCGGTCAGTGTGCGCAGGCCCAGCCCGCCGTGGCGATGCTCTGTTCGGCCTTTGCCCGCAGGCCCCGGACGGCGGCGGCCGGATCCTGGGCGCCGTAGACCGCCGACCCTGCGACGAAGACGTCCGCGCCCGCCTCGGCGCACCGCTCGATGGTCTCGTCGGCGACCCCGCCATCGATCTGGAGCCAGAGGTCGAGACCGTGCTTGCCGATCAGCTCCCGGGTCCGGCGGATCTTGGGCAGCATGATGTCGAGGAACGCCTGGCCGCCGAAGCCGGGCTCCACGGTCATGATCAGCACCATGTCGAGTTCGGGGAGCAGATCCTCGTACGGCTCGATGGGGGTGGCGGGCTTCAGCGCCATGGAGGCGCGGGCGCCCTTGGCCCTGATCTCCCGGGCGAGCCGTACGGGCGCGGCGGCGGCCTCCGCGTGGAAGGTCACCGAACCCGCCCCGGCCTCCACGTACCGCGGCGCCCAGCGGTCCGGGTCCTCGATCATCAGATGGCAGTCGAGGGGGGTGTCCGTGGCGCGGGCGAGGGACTCCACGACGGGGACGCCCAGGGTGAGGTTGGGCACGAAGTGGTTGTCCATCACATCGACATGGAGCCAGTCGGCACCGCCGGGGCCCCCCACGGCCCCGGCCTCCTCCGCGAGTCGGGCGAAGTCGGCGGAGAGAATACTGGGATTGATCTGTACGGCCATGGGCCAAGCCTGCCATGTCCGGGCACGGTTCCCGGCCTCCGTCCGGTCTCCGGTACGCCTCCGGCCCGGCTCCGGGCCCCGATCCCGTACGGGCCGCCGGACGGCCGCCCCCGCCGTCGTACCGGCGCTCCGGCATGCTTATCCGGACAGAACCCCGCGAAAGGTGTTCCCACCGCCGCACCGGCCTGCGGTGTCAGTTCGCGATCGGACCACCGGCGTCGTTCGTGTCTTGAGGGTCTTGAGGGTCTTGGGTGTCTTCGGGGCTGCCGGGGCCGTGTCCGGGCGGGGCGGCGAGGCGGGTGTTGAGCCGGGCGGCCCGGCGGGTCAGGTGGTCGCGTTCCGCCGTGTCCGTCGCCTGGTCCGCGGCCTCCGCGTAGAGCCGGGCGGCCGTCTCCGTGTGCCCGGCGCGCTCGTGGAGGTGGGCCTCCACCGCCGTACGGCGCGGCAGGGCGGGGTCCAGTCCGGCGAGCGCCGCGAGACCGGCGGACGGGCCTTCGGCCTCGCCGACGGCGACCGCCCGGTTGAGCCGGACGACCGGGCTGCCGGTCAGCCGGACCAGTTCGTCGTACCACTCGACGATCTGCGGCCAGTCGGTCTCGGCGGCGGTGGGCGCGTCGGCGTGCAGCGCCGCGACGGCGGCCTGTGCCTGGTACTCGCCGAGCCGGTCGCGGGCGAGCGCCGACTGGAGGACGGCGACGCCCTCGGCGATCAGCGCGGTGTCCCAGCGACCGCGGTCCTGCTCGGCCAGGGGCACCAGAGCGCCGTCGGGCCCGGTCCTGGCGGGCCGCCGGGCGTGGTGGAGCAGCATCAGGGCGAGCAGCCCGGCGGGCTCGGGGTGATCGACGGCCGCCGCGAGCTGCCTGGTGAGCCGGATGGCCTCGGCGGCCAGGTCCACATCGCCGGAGTAGCCCTCGTTGAAGACCAGATAGAGCACCCGCAGCACGGTGGCGACATCGCCGGGCCGGTCGAGGGCGACGCCGGACACGGTCCGCTTGGCCCGGCTGATCCGCTGCGCCATGGTCGCCTCGGGCACCAGATAGGCGCGGGCGATCTGCCGGGTGGTCAGCCCGCCGACGGCGCGCAGGGTCAGCGCCACCGCCGACGACGGCGTCAGCGACGGATGGGCGCAGAGGAAGTAGAGCCGGAGTGTGTCGTCCACCGAGGGCGCGGGCCCGGGCGCCGGTTCCTCCTCGACGCGTTCCTCGCGCCGGAGGCGGGCGGTCTCCGCCCGCCTCCCGTCGACGAACTTCCGCCAGGCGACGGTGATCAGCCAGGCCCTGGGGTCTTTCGGGGGCGCATCGGGCCAGACCCGTACCGCCTCCACCAGGGCGTCCTGGACGGCGTCCTCGGCCGACGCGAAGTCCGCCCCGCGACGGACGAGGGTGCCGAGGACGACCGGGGTCAGACTCCGCAGCAGGGCCTCGTCCATCGGTCGGATCACTCCGTGATGGTAGGGGGCGCGCCGAGGAACGGGCGCAGCTCCAGCCACTCGTGGATCGGCCGGCCGCCCGCGCCGGGCGCCGCCGACAGCTCCCCGGCCAGTTCGACGGCCCGCTCGTAGCCGTCGACGTCGATCACCATCCATCCGGCGATCAGGTCCTTGGTCTCGGCGAACGGTCCGTCCGTGACGGGCGGGCGCCCCTCGCCGTCGTAGCGGACCCAGGTCCCGCCGGGTGCCAGGGCCTGACCGTCCACGAACTCGCCGGTCTTCTCCAGCTTGGCGGCGAAGTCCTCCATGTACCGGACGTGGGCCGAGATCTCCTCCGGCGTCCACCGCTCCATCGGTACGTCGTTCACCGCCGCGGGGGCGCCCCGGTAGTGCTTCAGCAGCAAGTACTTGGCCATGGTCTCTCCTCGGTGCCGGTACGGCTCCATCGTCCGTACTCACCTCTGGGACGGAGCCGGGCGGCCGTTCTCGACATCGCCGCCCGGCTTTCTCTCCCGGATCGCGCGGGGCGCCGTCCCGCGGGCCTCCTCCGGCTCAGCCGGTCCGGCGCAGCAGGGCCAGATACATCGCGTCCGTACCGTGCACATGCGGCCAGAGCTGGACGTCCGGGCCGTCGCCGAGGGCCGGGACCCCGGGCATCAGCGGCCGGGCGTCGATCCACTCGGCCTCGACGGGGTCGCCGCCCCGGCCGCGCAGTACGTCGTCCACGACGATCCTGGTCTCCGCGAGATGGGGCGAGCAGGTCGCGTAGCCGACGACACCGCCGACCCGGACCGCCTTGAGTGCCTCCCGGAGCAGGGCCCGCTGGAGCGGCGCGAAGCCGTCCATGTCCTCGGGGCGGCGGCGCCAGCGGGCCTCGGGGCGGCGGCGCAGTGCGCCCAGGCCCGAGCAGGGGACGTCGACCAGGACCCGGTCGAAGACACCGGGCCGCCACGGGGGCCGGGTGCCGTCGGCGGTGATCACCTGGTACGGGCCGGGGTTCCCGGCCAGCGCCCGGCCGACCAGACCGGCCCGGTGGGGCTGCTTCTCGGCGGCCAGCAGGGCCGCGCCCCGCTCCGCCGCCAGCGCGCCCAGCAGGGCCGCCTTGCCGCCGGGGCCCGCGCAGCCGTCCAGCCAGCGGCTGTCGGAACCTTCGACGGGGGCGTCGGCCAGGGCGATCGCCACGAGCTGGCTGCCCTCGTCCTGGACCCCGGCCCGGCCCTCCCGGACCGCGTCGACCGCGCCCGGCTCGCCGCCGTCCGTCATCCGTACCGCGTACGGCGACCAGCGCCCGGGCTCGGCGGACTCCCGCTCCAGCAGCTCCTCGGCGGTGGCCCGGCCGGGCCGGGCCACCAGGGTCACCTCGGGCCGCTCGTTGTCGGCGGCCAGCAGCTCCTCGATGCCCGCGCGGGGGCCGCCGAGGGCGTCCCAGAGGGCCGAGACGACCCACCGGGGGTGGGAGTGGACGATCGCGAGATGGTCCTCGGGGTCCTCGTCGTACGGGGGCGCCACCCGCTCGATCCAGGTGGCGAGGTCGTCCCGGGCGATCTTCCGCAGGACGGCGTTGACGAACTTGGCCCGTCCGTCGCCCAGCACCACCCGGGCCAGCTCCACACTGGCCGACACGGCGGCGTGCGTCGGGATCCGGGTACCCAGCAGCTGGTGCGCGCCGAGCGCCAGCACATCGAGGACCGGCGGGTCGACCTCGCGCAGCGGCCGGTCGACACAGGCCGCGATGATCGCGTCATAGGTGCCCTGGCGGCGGAGCGTGCCGTACACCAGCTCGGTGGCGAGCGCCGCGTCCCGGTCCTCGAAACCGTCCTTCTCGCGGGCCGCGCGCAGCAGCGGCGGGAGGACGAGGTTGGCGTAGGCGTCGCGTTCGTCCACGGCCCGCAGCGCGTCGAAGGCGAGGATCCGTACGGGGTCCTTCACCGGGCGCCGGTAGGGCTTGTGGGGACGGGGGCGGCGGGCGCCCCGGGGGCGTGCCTGGTCGTTCAAAGGTGCTCCGCGTGCTTCGATCAGTCGGGTTCGTTCCAGGTTACGTCCGGCCCGGCGGTACGGCCGCCGGGCCCCGGGTCACCGCCCGGCGGGCACGGTCAGCCCTCGGCACCGGCGTCGAGCCGCTCGCCGGGCGCGATCCGCACACCCCGCGCCCAGTCCGCCGCCCGCATCGGCTTCTTGCCCTGCGGCTGGACCCACAGCAGCTCCACCGCGTGCGATCCGGTACCGACCCGGACGTCGTTCTTGCCCGCCGCCAGCTCACCGGGCGCCAGATCCGTCCGCTCCCGGTCCGGGGCGACCGCGACCAGCTTCAGCCGCTCGCCCCGGAACACGGTCCAGGCACCCGGCGCCGGGGTGCAGCCGCGCACCAGCCGGTCGACCCGCAGGGCCGGGGCCCGCCAGTCGACCCGGGCGTCGTCCACAGTGATCTTCGGGGCGAGCGACACCCCGTCGGCGGGCTGCGGCACCGGCGTCAGGGAACCGTCCTCGATCCCGTCCATCGTCGCGGCCAGCAGCCCGGCCCCGGCGAAGGCCAGCCGGGTCAGCAGATCACCACTGGTGTCGGTGGGCCGGACCAGCTCGGTGACCACCCCGTAGACCGGCCCCGAGTCCAGCCCCTCCTCGATCAGGAAGGTCGCCGCTCCCGTCATCTCGTCCCCGGCGATCACCGCGTGCTGGACCGGCGCGGCACCGCGCCACGCGGGCAGCAACGAGAAATGCAGATTCACCCAGCCGCGCGCCGGGACGGCCAGGGCGACCTTCGGCAGCAGGGCGCCGTACGCCACCACGGGACAGCAGTCGGGTCCGATCTCCCGCAGCCGGGCCAGGAAGTCCTCGTCCCGGGGCCGGGCGGGCTTGAGCACCTCGATCCCCGCCTCCTCCGCGCGCTGGGCGACCGGACTGGCCACCAGCCGCCTGCCGCGCCCGGCGGGGGCGTCGGGGCGGGTGATCACCGCGGCGACCTCGTGCCGCTCGGAGGCGATCAGGGCGTCCAGGGCGGGCACGGCGACCTCGGGGGTACCGGCGAAGACGAGCTTCATGGGTGACTGACTGCCTCTCGGCTGTACGAACGACGCGGACGGGCGACGCATCAGTCTAGGCGGCGCGCCGGGCGCGGGCCGTGTCTCACCCGAGCGGGTCGGTCCGGCGGGTGACGCGGATGGCGTACGGATCGTACGACCGGGCCCGTTCGGGTGGGGGCGCAGGGGGCGTACGGTAGCCCGTCCGACCGTGACATATGCGCTTACGCCCCCGCAGCGTGACCACAACGGCGGGTGCCGCGTTGGTCAAGGAAGATTGACCGATCTCCGGGGAACCGCACACCACGGTCCCGGCGGGATCGGCCGACGCGGGCCGCAGCCCCCCTCAGCGGCCCGGCCCCTTCTCCACGTAATCCAGTACGCCACCCATCCCACGTACTCCACGCCGGTTCGAGAGGCTTCCGATGGCCGACCACGCAACCCACGACGCCCAAGCCCGGGCCAGCCTGCAACTCCTGGTGCGGGACATCGAACGGGTCCGCCGGCAGGTGGACGCGTTGCGCACGCTCACCGCCCAGCTGGGCAATGTGTACCGCCCGCGCCGTACCGGTCCCTCCACCGGGTTCGTCGTCTACGGCCGGGCCCCCGCGCCCACCGTCCGGCTCGCCCAGGAACTCCGCGACAGCGTCGAAACGCTGGTCACCGCCGCGGTCGACTTCGACCGCTCGCTCGGCTTCTCCTGGGACGCGGTGGGCTCGGCGCTCGGAGTCACCAAACAGGCGGTGCACCGGCGATACGGCGCGCGGCGCGCCGGCCAGCCGACGGCGGGCGCGACAGCGACAGCGACGGCGGTCGCGCCGCCGTCGCCCGACACGGAGCCGCGCGGGTTCCCGGCGGTACCGGCGGCCCGCAGCATGCCGCCGCAGCCCACGCCCTCGGCACCGCCGCCCCCGACCCCGGCGTCAGCGCCGGACCCCCGGCCGGGGGCGTTCCCGGGCCCCCGCAACGGCTGACGGGCGCCTCCCGCTGCGGGTTCCTCCAGCCCCGGGCGGCGCGCTTGTTCGCGGTCCACCCCAGTGACGGGTTTCATCCCCCGAACCCGGGCCTGGTGTTGTTCGCGGTCTGCGGACTGCCTGTGGCTGGTCGCGCAGTTCCGCCCCCTATGCCTTCGGCAATGGGGGGACCCCCAGCGCCTCGGCCCTCCTCAGCACCGCCGAGAGATCCGGGCCCGCCCGGCACCCTGGTGTTGTCCGCGGACCGCGGACTGCGGGTGGCTTGTCGCGCAGTTCCCCGCGCCCCTAAATGCTCTCCCGCTCCTTGGCCCTGAAAATGGGGACCCGTCTCACCACGAGGGGGATGAGGAGGGC